>NZ_BMOM01000005.1 GCF_014647075.1 Deinococcus aerophilus
CCGTCTCCTGCTCCGCCGGCTGGTCACAATATGAAAAGACTGTCTGAGACAGTCTTTTCATTTCCAAAACGGGCTCTAGGCGTCAGCTGCTGATCACCCGGGCATACTGAGCCGGATGAATGTGTCCTGCGCAGCCCTCCTGCCTTTGCGGACAGCATGACCGCTGAGCCTGGCCGTCCTCTGTCAGCGGGCTAGCACCATGGCCGCACGCTCACCTCTCCTGCCCGCAGCGATCAGTGCCTGCCCCCCGGCCATTCCCGCCCCCCGATCTCAGACCCTCGAAAAGGGACTGCTTGCCCAGCACAACCGCTGGCGCCGCCGCATGGTGACCCACCTGCTCGAGCATCCTGGCCTTTTTCCGCTTGTGGGGCAGTCCACTGGAGGCGTCCCTGCCAGGGTCCGTCGCCTGATCACGAGGGAGACCGACAGGCAGCAGGCGTTGACCCGCGTCTTGCAGGAGACATACACGGAGCGGGACCTGGGAAATCACAGCGACCCCCTCGATGAGTTGATTTACATCATGATCTCGCGGCGCACACGCGAGGGGGCCTATCAGGACGTCTTCCGCCGCCTGCAGACCCGCTTCCCCGACTGGGGGGAAATGGCGGGCGCGGAGGCCAGGGAGATCCACGCCATTACCGGAACTGCCGGTATGGGCGTCCAGCGCGCTGCCGATCTGGGCCAGACCATGCGCCTGATCGGCAACCAGTTTGGACGCTACAGCCTGGATGATCTCCAAGACTGGACCGATGATCGCGTGGAGGGCTTTCTGACCACGCTACCAGGCGTCGGCCCCAAAACGGCCTACTGCGTACTGATGTACTCGCTGGGCCGCGCAGCATTCCCGGTGGACACCCACAACCTGCGCGTCCTCGCCCGCGCCGGTGTCTTCCACGAGGCCGGGCTGGACCTCACGCACCTCGACCACAAACGGGGTCAGGCCGTCCTCGCAGACCTGATCGCCCCGGAGCTGCGACACTCCCTGCATGTCAGCCTGGTACTCCACGGCCGCGACGTGTGCCAGCCCCGGCCCCGCTGTGGCGGGTGTGCGGTGAACCATCTGTGTGATTTTTACCGGGCCAGGCAGACCCAGGTGAACAGGACTTCCAGCCTTCCCACCTGATTCGGGGAAGATGTGGCCGTTTTGCCCTCCACCCTTGCTGCCGCGCGAGAGATTTGCCGAATGTGGGGAAGCCGTAAGAACCTGACCCGCTATGCTAGAGGAAATGGCAGCCGCACTTTTCCCCGCTTCGACTCCCGCGCAGCCGCACGAGGCCCTGCCGGCACAGGCCACTGAGGATGGGTTCACGGCGGCCACCGGGGCAGCTGGACGGGGACTTCACGATGGACCAAAGGGCCGCGTGGTCTCGGGCGCTGACCGTCGCTGGCGGGGCGTCATGGACCGCAGGCTTCATAAACAGCGCGGCGGCACGCTCGTTGAGGCGAGGGGTGTGCGGCAGGCGGTGGAGGAACAGGCCCAGACCCTGACCTCAGCGCTGGGCGCACTGTATGCAGATCGGCTTTCCGGAGCAGGAAGCGCGCCGCCCCCCCCGCCGTTGTTCGCCGTGACCCACCTGGAACGGGTCCTGAGGCGTACCCGGTTGCTCGAACCACTGGGGGTCAGCCTTGATGAGGTGGCCGCACAGGCCATGGAGGCCACGACACTGGCGGCCCTGCCGCCCTCGCTGCGGGAGGCTTTCCGTATCGGCGCTGCCCTGCACGGCGAGGCGGTCTGCCAGGCACCCGTCCCGCTCTGCGCCACCTGCCCGCTGCGGCTACTCTGCGCCACGGGGCGCGAGCACCTGCACCAGCAGGCCCACGCGGAAGAACGCCTGACCCTGGTGGACATGTTCTGCGGCGCGGGCGGACTTTCAGAGGGGTTTCGCCGCGCGGGCTACCGCACCGTCCTGGCCGTCGACGCCGACGAGCACGCCATGCGCACCTACCGGCTCAACCACCCCGAGGTCGACGAGGGTGCCATGCTGTGCCGCGATATCCGCGATTTCCGTGGAGAGGCCGAGGCCATCCGGGAGATCGTCGGTGAGACCCCCATCGACGTGCTGGTCGGCGGGCCGCCCTGTCAGGGGTTCTCCAGGGCCGGCCTGCGCGCCAAGAGTGCGCACGGTGCAGGACCCGCCACCGAGGATGAGCGTAACCACCTGTTCCACGAACTGGTCGATCTGCTCGAAGTCCTCCAGCCCCGCGCCATGGTCATGGAAAACGTTCCCGGCATGAGTGAGGTGAAATACCAGGACGGCACCACCTTCGTTGATGCTGCGCGCAGCGCGATGGAGTCGGCGGGGTACCAGACCACCACCTGGCTGCTGAACGCAGCGGCCTACGGCGTGGCCCAGGACCGCATCCGACGCATCATCGTGGGCATCCGGGATGGGCGTGCCCCCGATGGGCCGCCGCCACCCACCCATCACGCGCCAAGCTCGCAGCACGCGGTGGACAGCCTGAAAGACGGACTGGAGCAGCAGGCCGTCACCCTGGGCGAACAGCTCGCCGGACTTCCACTGCTCAACGCGAACGAGGGCCAGAACATCAGCGCACTCAACGGCAGACTGCTCACCGGACACATCGCCCGCTTCAACAACCCCGACGACCTTGAGCGGTTTGAAAAGATCAAACCCGGCGAGTCCTACCGCAAGCTGATCGAGCGGGAACCACTCCTTGAGTGCTACAGCGCGGACAGCTTTCCTGACAAGTACTACAAAATGCGTGCCGACCGCCCGGCGCGCACCATCGTGGCCCACCTGCAGCGCGACGGCAACGGCTACATCCATCGAGCACCACCGTCCATCGCCGCAGGCGGGGCGGGCTGGCGTTCTGCGCCGAGCGCACGTACGCCAGCGAGCGGGCGAGCTTGCCGTTCAGCCCAAGGGTAAGGGTGCCAGACAGCTCGCGGAATGCCTCCAGCGGGCCTTGCAGCGTTTCCCAGGGCACGTCATCCCAGACGTGGGCGTTGCCGGCCCGCTGCTGGCCCCGTCCCTGCACCAACTCCCTCACCAGCCCCTGCATCAGGTCGTCGTTGAAAGTCGCGTCTACCAGCGCGGTGCGGGTGACTTCCAGGGTCCGGCCCGCCAGGGAGAGGGGGACCGTCACGGCGTGTCTGAGCTTGGTGCGTCCGGTGACGGTCATGCCCGGCGAGGTGCGAATGCGGATGCCGAAGTCCAGCGGCGTGGCACCCATGCCTGCCATGTCCTCGAGTTCAGCCCGCAGCTCCTCGTCGGACTCCATGATCCCGGTAAAGGCGTGCAAGAGGTCGCCCGGGGCGTGCAGCCGGCACAGGTCCTCGTAGCCCATGCGGTACCCGAACCAGCGGCACATCTGCATCAGGGTGTCGTGCTGCAGGCTGGCGCGCAGGTGGTAGCTCGTCGTCAACCCCTCCAGGGTCAGGCCGCGGCTGAGCTTGGTACCGCCGATGGCGATCACCGTCAGCGGCCCACTCCGGGCGCGGCGGTAATCCAGGCCCTTCTTGGTCACCCCGTTGATGGTCTCGGTGGTCAGGCGCTCGAACACGTCGGTGATGAGGGGGCGCAGTTCGTCCCAGGTCACGGCCTGGGCCGGGTCCTGCCGATCTCTGAGGCTGTTCCACGTCTCGCTGAATTCGGCCTCCACCTGGGGAACCTCTCCTGGTCCGGCCACGGGAAAGTCCCATCCGGCCTGCAGGCGATCAACCTCGCGCTGCACCTGCGTGTGGATCTTCCCGTGCGCGCCAGTGCGGACGCTGGAGTGGATCAGCATGCTCTCGTGCTGGCGTTCAAGGCCCAGCCGCGCGCGGCGCACCCGGCGCACTGCGCTGACCAGCACGAATTCGCGGATGGCCCGGCGCAGGCTGGGGGGCATGTCGCCCACGACACTTTCCTTGCCGATCCAGTTCCCGGCGTCCTCCACCTTCACGGTGTGGCCCAGGCCGTCCTCCTCTTCCAGGAAACGGCGGGCCCCGAAGTAATTCGGGGGCGGCTTGAGCAGCGCGATGAAGTCGCGTGGGAACAGGTCCTCGCCGTGTTTCTCCCCGCGCGCCTCCGGGTCGATCATCACGTTGGCGTACGGCGTGGCGGTGTAAGCCACGTAGGTGCTGCGGCCCGCACGCTGAAGCAGCAGCCGGATCGCCCCGTTGATGGATGTGGGGGACTCATCAGGTTCGTTGGTGTCGATGGACGCGTCGTCGGCCTCGTCGTCGATGAGCAGAAGAGGCTCGGCGGCCAGCTCGCCGTTAGCCTGCAACCAGTCGGCCACGTGGCCGATCATGGTGGCGTGCTTCTTGATCACGGCGATCCGCACCGCCGAGCCCGCGATGTTGTTGTGATTGGCCCGGCGCTTGTCGAAGTCCCCGCCTTTCTTGCCGTTTCCGTTGCCAGCGACATGATCCTGACTGGTCAGCGAAAGCATCGTCAGCCCGGGGATCTGACCGATCAGGCCCACCCCGATGCGTGTTCTGGCGACGTTGAGACCGCTGCTCTCGATCCCGGTCACGCCCAGGTCGATGCGTTCCTGGGTCTGATGCCGCAGGTCGTTGGTGCGCCCTCCCAGGACCACGATGTTGCGGTAGCCGGCGTCGATGGCCGCGCAGATCAGGCTGACGTAGCTGGTGGTCTTGCCGGACTGCACGTCCCCCACCACCATGCCCCGCCGGCTCCAGGGTCCGATCACGGCGGGGTTGCCGCACCGGCCCAGGATGTTTCCGGTGACCCGTTTCAGGCGCACCCGCGCTTCTGCGGACCAGGCCTCGCGCTCGAGCTGCTGGAGGTAGCGCTGAAGCAGGGGTGAGGTCGCAGCGGGCTGCCAGACGGCAACGTCATTCACCCCCCCGGTCCCTTCAGGTACCAGAAAGAACCCCTCGAGGGAGATGTCCTGCTGACGCTCGATCTCGCGGACCACCTCGTCCAGCAGTTCGTCCTCATACTCCAGGCTAGTCAGCACCTGGGCGGCCTGCTGGCGAACGAGTGCCGGGCCGGCGGGCTGGCTGGCGGTCTGGCGGAAGGCCAGCAGCATGTCGCCCGCCACCTCGGCAGCGCGCTCGATTCTGGTCTGGCGGTTGTCTTCAGCCATGGTGTCGCTCCTCCTCGAGCCGGATCAGCAGGTGCTCCACACCCCCGGGGGCGCGGCTGTTCCCCATCACATCCTGCACGAGGGGGTGATCGCGCCGAATGGCTTTGCCGTTCCACAGGTCCCCTGTATTTGTCGGCGTATCACCACTGCGCTCCCGCGGCCCGCGTTGCCGCCCGGCCCGGTCCATCACATCGTCCAGGATGTCGCGCAGGCGCGGTTTGAGGCGCGGAGGGATGGCGCAGCCCGATTTGGACAGGTTGACCCGCCAATCGCGGTCGAGCTCCGGGCCGATGTCCACCAGCACACGCACGCGGTCGCTGGCGGCGCGGTGTCGCCTGCCGATGCCCAGGCCCAGCCAGCCACCCAGGGTTAGCGCGCGCCCGGCACGGTGCACGTGAAATCCAGCGTGTTCATGCCGGCCCAGTGGGCCCTCGACCTCCGGATCGTCGGTGTAGGTTGGAAGGATAAAGGGCGTGATCCGGACCCGCTTGTCGTCAAGCCGCACGGAGCTGAGGCTGCTGACCTCTGGCAGCTCGGGGCTACACAGGGACCAGGGGCGCAGCAGGGTGCCCTGCACGCAGATGCTCAGCCCGTCGGCCAGGTAGGTGGCAAAGGTGCACCTCAGGTGTTCGGACAGCTTTCTCATCTCAGCCGAGGCCAGTTCCGGCCGCAGCGCGAGCAGCGGCGCGGCGATCCGGACTGTGGTGCCCACAAGCAGATCGACCTCATCCTGCACGTCGATCAGCCAGCGCCCCGTCTGTGCCATGCGCTCCGTGTCCAGTGTGGCCACGGTCCCTCGCCCGCCGGCCCGGGCACTGCTCAGCGTGAATTGCCCGGACTGCGACAGGTAAAGCGACGCGGCCTTCAGGCCAGTGCCGAACCTTCCCAGGTCACTTGCGTTCCTGACCTCCCCGTGCATGTAGCCGATCTTCATGGCCTGGACCAGCACCTCCCCGTCCATGCCATGGCCGTCATCTTGGAGGGTCAACGTGCCCCCGCCGCCCAGGTCAAGGCTCAGGCTGATCTCCCGGGCGCCGGCGCTGATCGCGTTGTCGATCAGATCGGCAACCGCGCTTTGAACGGTGTAGCCCGCGCCCGTCAGGGCCGCGAGCGTGCCCGCAGGGCTGGGGGCTATCTCAACCTCGCGCGTCACGGTCCAGTTCGTCCAGGTGGTTTCTGATGTGCCTGCCGATGGCCTCGGCCAGCAGGGGCGGCACGGCGTTGCCGACCTGCCGGAAAACCTGGGTGAGGGGTCCGGTGAACAGGTAGTCGTCGTCGAAGCTCTGCAGGCGCGCCGCTTCACGGGGCGTGATGGACCGCGCCCGATCGGGGCCAGGATCAGGGAGGACGGGGTGCTGAATTTCGGGGCCATCAGCAACCCCAGCGATGAACAGCTGGCCCGCGGCGCCTCGGCGGGCAAGACGCGCCAGGCCGTGAAGGCCACCCGCACCCGGGACGAGGGGCTCCTGATCATCTACCCAATCACCACCATCGGAACCGATGTGTGCACCAGCGGCTTCGCGCTGTCGTTCCCCGGGGACGCTGAGATGCGCCGTCACAACTACACGCTGAACCCGGTGGCCCAGGCCGAGGAGATGCGCGCATGAGACCCGGCGAACTGTGGTCCCGCATGGAGCGTGGAGCGGTGCCCGTGATGCGGGCAGCCACCAGGATCAGTGACGATGCCACGCTGCTGTGCCTGCGTGGCGGTGACTGCGGCGACGGCGAACTTGCGCTGCGGCTGCCGCTCGACACTGGCGTCCAGCGTCTGCTGGATCCCTGGGACGGTTTGATTCTCACCCGCAGCGTGGGAGACGCCTTTCCAGGGCAGCAGATGATTCGCATCGCCCCCGCCGACGCCGGCTACCGTGACCTGTACATCCACCTGGCCGATGACCTGCACGACCACCTGCAAGGGGCCAGCAGTGCAGGAGATGCCGTGCGCGTCGTCCTGGCACGCCTGCGGCTCTGGAGCGGCTTTCTGAAGCGCAGCTCCGCGCTGCTGGATGGGCGGACGGTTCGAGGTCTGTTCGCCGAGCTGTGTGTCCTGGAGCGCTTCCTGGTGCCTGCGCTGGGCTGGGAGACCTCACTGGGCGTCTGGACCGGGCCGGCCGGCACCGCACAGGACGTCATGACCGATCACCTGGCCCTGGACGTCAAGGCCACCCAGGTGCATGACCACGTGGTGACGATCAGCAGTGTTGAACAGCTTGACCCACCTGGGACACGGGTGGTGCGGCTGCTTCAAGCCCAGCTCAGCGAGGGTTCAGGCGAGAGCCTGCAGGCCCTGGTCAGCCGCCTGCAAACCCTGGCCGCAGCCAGCGGGGCGGACACCATGCTGGCCGCGCGCCTGACCCAGGTGGGCGTGACCACACAGGCGCTTGACGACCTTCCTGAACAGCCGATGCAGGTCCAGAACTGGACGCTGCACCGCGCCGACGATCCTGGCTTTCCCGCCCTGCGGCGCGCCGCACTGCCTGCCGGCGTCGTGGGCGCCACCTACCGCATCGACCTCTCGCGCTCGACAGCGCAGCCAGCAGAGCTCAGCGAACTGCCTGACCTGCTCGGGCGGACCCATTCAGGTGAAGCTTCATGACCGCGATTCCCACAGACAGTCCCGGAAATCTCAACGAATACACCAGAGGTCTGCTCGACTCGCTCGAGCGGCAGGCCGACCAGGACGGTTACTCCATCGAACGGGCACTCGTTCAGTCCTGCAGCGAGAGCCTGCAGGAGCTGTCCCAGGCCCCCGAGCTGCTCTGGGTGGATGTCCGCGTCGCGGGAAGCCGGACCCAGCCCGGCCTCCTCGCCCACGCCTGGGCGGTGGACGAGCTCGACCGCCTGCACCTGGCCGGCGTGCTGACGCGTGACGGGGTCCCGGATCAGAACCTGCCCTACGTCTTCAGCAAGAAGGAAGTGGACGACGTCCTGCAGAGAATGCTCAACCTGGCCAGCCATCTGCGAGACGGGAAGACGTTGACTGACGAAACCCATCCCGATGTCGCGGAGTTCGCGCGGCAGGGCCGGCGGATTCTTGACGATGACTCTCCTGAGATCGTGCTGCACCTGATCACCCCGGGGCACTACCGCAGCACTCTGCCGCGGGTCAGCCTGCCCGGTCTGATCGTGACCCCCCGCGTGCACGACATCGCGTGGTTCTGGAAGATCACGCGCGACGAACCCAGCGAGCAGCTTGACTTCCGACAGTTGCCCGGCGGCGGCCTGCCCTGTCTGGTGGCCAGCCAGGACGTGGATGGGGAACCCAACGTGCTGCTCACCGTCATGCCAGGCACACTGCTGGCCGAACTCTATGACGCCCGGCGCGACGAGTTGCTGCGGCGCAACGTCCGCATCTACCTGCGTCAGACCCGCAAGGTCAACCGCGAGATGGCGCTATCGGCGCGCACCGACCCGCGCCGCTTCGTGGCGCTGAACAACGGCATCTCGGCGGTGGCGGCCAGCGTGAGTCTTAGCGCCGACGGCAGCCGCATCGAGACCATGAATGATCTGCAGATCGTCAACGGTGGCCAGACCACCGCCACCCTGCACGAGGTCTGGAGTGACCGGCGCCAGCCCAGCGATCTGGCAGGGCTCAGCGTGCAGGCCAAGATCACCATCATTCCCCCGGACACCGACGCAAGCGACGAGCTGGCCCAGAGCATCGCGCTCGCCGCGAACAGCCAGAACAAGATCACGGCGAGCGATCTGCTGTCTGGCGATCCTCATGAGCGCAGCCTGCAACGCATTTCCCGCGAGCGGCGCTACGTCAGCCAGGGCGTGGAAACTGGCTGGTTCTATGAACGCATCCGTGGTCAGTACGCAGGCATGCTGGCGGCGGAGGACAGGGACGCAAAGAGCTATCCCGCGGATCAGGTGATCACCAAGACCTACGGAGCGCAACTCGCCATGGCCTGGGACCGCGAACCCTACCTGTCCTCCCTGGGCGGGGAGAAGGCCTTGGGCGTCTACAAGAAAGAGTTGAAACGGAAGTCGGGTAACCGGGCCCTTCCAGAGGCCAGCGAACAGGACTTTGATCATCTGGTGGCCCTCGCCATCATCCGGCGCGAGGCCGACGGCCCCATCGCGGCCGAGGGAACCCTGAAGCCCCCGCTGGGGTTCTATCTGCTGGCCTGGCTTGCGGAGCATCTGGGAGACGAGATCGACCTGAACCAGATCGCCCGTACGGGCGTGCTGCCCGAGCGGCTGCTGGGCGTCATTCAGCAGGTCACGCCGCTGATCTCCAGGGTGATGCGCTCGGAACCGGCGAGCGTGCCGCACGAGGGAGAGCGTCCCAAAAGGTCCGACTGCTGGAAAGAGGTCAGTAAGATTACTCTGGAGGGTCTGGCTCAGAACGTCCATGGGCGCCGCGACTTCACCCGTCAGGACTGGCAGGCGGCGCTGGTCTGGGCGCAGGGTAAGCGCAACAAGGTCTTGCGGGAAAAGATCATGCGGGCCAGGAAGATCGTGCAGACCGGGCAGTCGTCGCAGAAGCGGGAATTTCTGGTCAGCGTGATGCAGGAGGCCATCGACGGGGGGTTCAAGATCGACCTCAGCAAGGTGGCCGTTTAACCAGAAAAGAGACCCCGACACCGGGTTCCCCGGCAAGAAGAAGGAAGCCCCGGAAGGTGTAAGCCCGGCTTTGCCGGGTCAGAAGGTCATGACCAAGGAGATGTCATGGCCAGAACCACCAAACCAGCCGCCGACCACAACCGCGCCACCGTCGCGCGGCTGTGGGAAGAGAAATCCGCTCTCAAACCCAGGGTGCAGGCCGCCAAACACACCCTGCTCTTCGCCGGGGAGGCCCGGACCCCCGAGCGCCGCAAGGCGCTGACCCTGCTGGAAAGGCGCGCGCGCCTTGAGGGCATGATCCAGGCCCGCGAGGACTTGCAGCAGACGCTGGACGTCGCCGCCGACCGCGAGCGGCAGTTGCGCCAGAATCACCAGACGCTGCTGCGTCAGCACATGGAACTGCGCCGTGAAATGCAGGTGTTCAGCGCGACACGGCCTGTTGGGCCTGAATCGCTGCCGCCAGCTCCATCACCAGCCGATGATGCAGAGCAGGGTTAATCAATCGGGCCTCCTCGATAATGCCGTTGCTGTAGAGCATGCGTGCGGTGACGTGGCGCCACGGCGCTTGCGGCGAGGGGTTGAACAGCGCGTAGCCCGGGGCCGCCACGCGCCCCCGAAGGCCCTGCGTCAAATCGTCGTGCAGGGCTTGTAGCAAGGGGCCGAGCACCCCTTTCTCTCGCCAGAGGCGCCGCCTCTGGTTGGACCCCCCCTGCGGGACTGACATGGACTTCCAGTCCATCCCCGCGATGTACGAGAGCGTGCCCTCGAAGCTGCGCCGGAGTGCGGCCGCGCTGTGGGCTGCGGTGACCTGAAGCAGATCGTCCCAGACCAGTTGCCACTGGTGGTCCGTGAGCCGGAAGACCTCCCCCGGCACGAACACACGAGGATCGTCCACCAGCAACCTGTCCAGCGCCTCGACCAGGCCCGGCCAGCCGTTCAGCAGGGTAGGTGGGTCATCTTCCACGAGCCGCTGCGCGAGCCATAGTTCGTAGAGTTGCCCCCCCCTGGGCAATTTTTTTTGCCCTGCTGAGCGAAGCAAGACGTGTTGCCCAGCCTGGCGCAGCCCAGCGATGGGGCCTGCAGGTGACCGCAACACCGATGAGGTGTATTCCCAGGCCGAGACGCGGGTCTCGGCCTGAACTTTCATGGGACGCCGGCGTCCGCCGGGCACCGTTGGCGCTGGCCGGCTGGCCGCGGCTGGAAGATGAGAGCCATAGGTGATGGACGCCCGGAAGAATGCGTCCACGAAAGCTGTCCATGCCTCGGGGGCATGTCCCGATGACCGCGCTTCGTGGATCAGAGTGAGAAGGCCCGGCATAGCGAGTGTTTCATGGGGCGCCTGGGCAAGATCGAAGCTGCACATGGCACAGCGCCGCAGGTCGTTTTCAAGCCGGCCCTGGCGATCTGGCCTGCGCACATTGGGCAGCCTCTTGGTCCGCACCCCGGGCAAGGACAGTGAGCTGCGACAGCCGGGACAGACACCGACGAGACGGATCTGATGAAGCTTGCAGACCACGCTGGCGCGGTACAGCCAGGCCCTTCTCACGTAAGGCACGTGGTCCTCCCCCAGACACGCGGGACACACCTGAAAGGTGGTCACGCCCAGGAATGGAGTGGCGTTGCTGTTGACCACCAGGGTCAGGCCCGCTTCCAACCCCTGCTGCAACTGAAGTGACTGCAATGAACTGGACGACTTGCCGGCTGCCACGGCCAGCACATCTGTTTCAGCAGTGGTCAACGAGCGATACCGCAACGCCTTGAGATCAAAATCGCAGTTCTCCAGCATCCACTGCAACGTATGCTCGTTGCCCATCGCCAGCCGAGCAACCCAGGAACCGATCCACTCGTCGCGCCGCGGCGAAGGACGGATTCTCAGGCGACGAAATCCAGCGGTTGTGTTTGAATTCATCTTTAACTCATTTTTTGGTTCGGGCCGCAGTGCAGTTTTGAACTGCAAAACCCCTGAAAGTGAACTCCAGTTCAGTTCTGGGCTGAACGTCACACACTGTTTGCCCGGCCGCTTCAGTGCAGCGGTACGTGCCCCGGAAACCCGATCACCCAGTCGAGCAGGTCGCCGACCATCGCGCTGGCCGTGATCATGCCGCCCGCGCCGCCACCGGCAAAGATCAGGGTGCCGCATTCCTCGCCCTCGTAGACCAGGGCGTTGCGGCTGGCCCCGGCGTTGCACAGCGGATGGTCCAGCGGCAGACGCTGCGGCGCGACGGTGGCCTGCCACGCACCGCCGCTGCGCCGCAACTCCGCGACCAGCTTGATGCGTTCGCCCGCCGCGCGCGCGTCCTGCACGTCCTGCAGGGTGATGTCCTCGATGCCGCGCACCTGCACCGCGCTGTAGGGAAAACGCCCATCTGCACAGAAGCGGGCAAGCACAGTCAGCTTGTGGGCGGTATCGAAGCCCCCGACGTCCAGCGTGGGGGGCGTCTCGGCGTAGCCCAGGGCCTGCGCCTCGGCCAGGGCCTGGGCGTAGTCGCGCCCCGCCTCCATCTGGCTCAGGATGTACAGGCAGGTGCCGTTCAGCACCGCCTGCAGGCGCGTGAAGGTGCTGGCCCGCAGCACGGTGCTCATGGGACCAATCACCGGGGTCCCGGCCATCACACTGGCCTCGTAGTACAGGCTGCCGGCCAGGGCATAGTCCCGCAGCACGTCCCAGCGCTCGGCAAGCAGCGCCTTGTTCGCGGTGATCACCGGCCGGCCCGACCTCAGGTACGGAGCCAGAATTTCCAGCGGACGCTCGACGCCCCCCATGGCCTCGATCACCACGCCGCATTCCTGCAAAAAGCCGGGGTCGGTGGTCACGCGGGTGCCGTCCGGCACGTTGCGAACCTTGTGGACATCGCGCACGAGGACGCCCGCAATCTCGACCCGCACCCCCAGGTCGGCGAAGACGCTCTCACGCCGCCGAATCAGGTTCAGGACGTCCTGCCCCACCGTACCGCTGCCCAGGACACCCACCGTCACAGTTCTCATGGGGCCGACTGTAACGCGCCCGCTCCCCCGCCCCGGCCAGCCGGGTTAGGTGTGCGCGGCACCCGCGTGTGATTTCCCTTCAGGTCGGCGTGACAGCCGGACGCTAGACTGCCGGCATGTTGCCTGTGTCAAGAATCTGTCTGCTGGCGGAATTCCCGTCGGCCGAGAGTCCGCCGTGCCGCCCGGCCGTGCGGGCTGTGCCGCACCCGTGAGTGCCCGTCTTCAGGAGCTGCAATCGGAGTTCGGTCTGGTCGAGCGCCGGCTGGGTGATCCGGCTGCGCTGGCCGACGGCCGCGAATACGCCCGCCTGACCCGCCGCCACCGCGAACTGTTGCCGCTGGTCACCCTGCTGCGCGAACGCGAGGGCCTGGAAGGCGATCTCGCCGGAGCGCGCGAACTGCTCACCGACCCCGACATGCAGGAGCTGGCAGCGGGAGAGGTGGCGGCCCTCACCGCCCGTCTCGCCGAGATCGAGGGCGAGCTGGAGGTGCTCCTGCTGCCCACCGACCCGAACGATGCCAAGGATGTGATCCTGGAGCTGCGGGCCGGCGCGGGCGGCGCGGAGGCGGGGCTGTTCGTGATGGACCTGCTGCGGATGTACACCCGCTATGCCGAGGGGCTGAACCTGCGGGTCAACGTACTGGACGCCAACGAGAGTGACCTGGGTGGGGCGAGCAAGGTCGTGGCCGAGGTCACGGGGGACCACGCCTTCCGGGCCTTCAAGTGGGAGCGCGGGGTTCACCGTGTTCAGCGCGTGCCGGCCACCGAATCCCAGGGCCGCATCCACACGAGCACCGTCACCGTGGCCGTGCTGCCCGAGGCCGAGCAGGGCGAGGTGCAGCTGGACCTCTCGGAAGTCCGCATTGACGTGTTCCGCTCGCAGGGCGCGGGCGGGCAGGGCGTGAACACCACCGACAGCGCGGTGCGGGCGGTCTACCGTGCGGGCACGCCCGACGAGATCATGGTGGTGTGTCAGGACGGACGCTCGCAGATCAAAAACCGAGAGAAGGCGCTGGTCGTGCTGGCC
Source organism: Deinococcus aerophilus (assembly GCF_014647075.1). Classification (NCBI taxonomy): domain Bacteria; kingdom Thermotogati; phylum Deinococcota; class Deinococci; order Deinococcales; family Deinococcaceae; genus Deinococcus; species Deinococcus aerophilus. The sequence continues at coordinate 13,640 of NZ_BMOM01000005.1, forward strand.
TCGCGCCTCGCCGAACGTGAACGCGCCGCCCGAGACGAACAGGAGCGCCACGAACGGGCCTCACAGGTGGGCAGCGGGGACCGCAGCGAGAAGATCCGGACCTACAACTACCCCCAGAACCGCGTGACCGACCACCGCCTGGAGGGCGACGACAAGAACCACCCGCTCGACAGCGTGATCGAGGGGGCCCTGACTCCGGTGGTCGCGGCCCTGGCCCGCACCGAGAAGGAACGGCAACTCGTCGAGATGGCCGCACAGGACGGGGCCGGGCCTCAGGACGGCCCGGGCCGCCGTGGACAGCATGGCGCGGCGTGATCTGCTGGTCGCAGCGGGCATTCTGCGCGACCGTTTCGGGCGGGTGCTGCTCGTCGGCAACGACTGGCAGGGGCACGGCCGGGTGCGCCACACCCTGCCCGGCGGCGTTGTAGAAAACGGTGAGACGCTGCCCGAGGCCCTGTACCGCGAGATCTTCGAGGAAACCGGCCTCAAGCTGACCGGCATCCGGCACATGGCCTACACCGTGCATATTGAGGACGAGCGCCGGGGAGAGCGCGCCATCGCCGTGGCCTTCGAGGCCACCTGGGAAGGCCTGCTCAACCCCGCCGACCCCGACGGCTTCATCGTGGAGGCGCGGTTTTGCACCCCCGAAGAAGCGCTGGAGAAGCTGGAATCCCCCCCCATGCGCGAACCCCTCAGCGACTTTCTCAAAACCGGCGAGCCGGGACGCTTCTATGCCTTCAAGGGCTGGGACGGCCGGGGTGGGCTGCGGATTCCGGCCCTGAAACCGCGGTCGTGACCGGCACGCCCTTTGTCAGCTCCTGGAGCGGCGGCAAGGACAGCGCCCTGGCCTTCCACCGCGTCCGGCAGGCCGGGGGGGTGCCCCTGGCCGTGGTGAACATGCTTGACGAGACCGGTGAACGGTCACGCTCCCACGGCCTGCGCCCGGAAGTCATCGCGGCGCAGGCGGCGGCGTTGGGCGTGCCGCTGTGGAGCGCACGGGCCTCCTGGGCGGGGTACGAGGCGCAGTTCACGGCGCTGCTGCGGCAGGCAGCGGCAAACGGCGCGGCCGAGGCCGTGTTCGGCGACATCGATCTGGCCGCCCACCGCGAGTGGGAAGAACAGGTGTGCGCGGCGGCGGGGCTGCGCGCCCGTCTGCCGCTGTGGCTCGAACCCCGCCGCGCCCTGGTGGACGAGATGCTGAGCCTGGGCCTGCAGGCCCGTGTGGTCGCCGTGCGCCAGGACGTCCTGCCCCCCGACCTGCTGGGCCGGACGCTGGACGCTCCGTTGATCCGGGAGATCGAGCGGCTGGGGGCCGATGCCTGCGGTGAGAACGGCGAGTACCACACCGTACTGGTCGATGGTCCGGACTTTGCGCGTCCGCTCCGGCTGGTGGCGGGGCCGGCGGGCGTTCACCACACCGGCGAAGGGACGCTGCGGGTGGCGACCCTGGACCTCATTCTGGGCTGAGGTTCCTGCCCGATCGTCCGGTCCCCCTCAGGCCTCAGTCGTAGTCGACGGCCAGAACCTCGAACTTGGCCGTGCCCTTGGGCAGCTGCACGGTGACCGTGTCTCCCGCACGCTTGCCGGCCAGGGCCTGACCGATGGGGCTGGCGTCGCTGACCCTTCCCTTGGGAACATCCACCTCATAGGTGCCGACGAGTTCAAACTGGCGCTCGTTTCCCTTCTCGTCACGGACCCGGATCTTCGCGCCCAGCCCCGCACCCTTGCTCGCATCGGCCTCCACGATCACGGCGCGTTCCAGTTGGTTCTCAATCTCGACAATGCGGGCCTCGTTCTCGCTTTGCTGCATGCGGGCCTCGTCGTAGGCCGCGCTTTCCCGCAGGTCACCGTCGGCGATGGCAGTGCCCATGTAGTCCGAAATCTGTTCGCGGCGCACCGTCTTGAGGTGGTGCAGGGTCTCGGCCAGCTTGTCGTAGCCGCGCTGGGTCATGGGGATGGGTTCCTGAGTCATAGACATTCCAGTATAGAGTCGCCCGCCCTCAGAAATCGTCCGATATCTGCCGCCTGCCCCGCTGTCGGGTCAGGCCCTCAGGGTTTGGTGAAGGGCCCCTTCAGCGCCGCCGCCCGGCACGCGACTAGGCTGCCCGACATGACCCGTTATGACGATGACCGCGAAATCGAAGGTGAGGTGCAGGACGAGGGCACGAGCCCGGAGATCTTGCAGGACAAGATGGTGGCCGAGGACGTGCTGCGCCAGGACACCCGCGCCGACCGCACGAACCCCAACGACCAGCCCGGGTTCATGGACGGCATTCGGGGCGACTGGGACGGCGAGGACCGCCAGGGCGAACCCAACAGCGAGACGGGAGGCGACCTCAGCGGCGAGGAACAAGGAGGCCAGGGCACGTCCCGCAGCGGGGGCGTAGACGGCGGCCCGGCGCGCACCACGCCCCTGCCCGGCAACAAGAAGTAGTCGGGCGGGGGCACCCCGGAAGTGGGTTCGGGAATGGGTCAGGGAAGCCCGCTCAGCGGCGCTCCACCCCAATATCCAGCGCGGCGGCCACGGCCTCCTGCGCCTGTTTCTGGCGGTCCTCGACCTCCACCTCGACCTGTTCGCCACTCTCCAGATCCATCACGAAATGGTCACCCGAGAGCCGCACGCGCGAGAGGATCTGTTCCTCGCCGTGCGGACGGGTGGCGGCGCGCAGTTCCACATAAGGCTGCATGGGAGTGCGGATGACCTTGGGAGCCAGCACCTCCTCCACCTGAAAGATGCCGCCTGAGTTGTTCATGGTCACGCTGATCAGCACCGGGGTGTTGCGTCCCCGCTCGATGACCACCTGATCGACCGCCAGGGCGCTGATGGAGTGGATGTCCACGCTGCCCAGCGAAAAGGCCTTGCGCCCCCTCCCCTTGGTGATGTCGGTGCCGTCGGCCACCGCCGTGATGCCGCCCTCCAGCGTCAGCGGCGGTGGATTCAGGTCGTGGCAGTTGATGGAACTCAGGATGAAAGAGCGGACCTTGACCCGTTTGAAGGGGTCCGAATACAGCGGTCCCATGATGCGGTCCAGAATAGGCAGGGCCAGCGTCACGCCGTGCTGTTCGTGCGAGACGCGGTGAATCTGGTTGCCGATGTCGTGCAGCATGGTTCCCAGGATCACCGTGAGGTACACGTCGTCGGCGTCACCAATGCCCGACTCCATCAGGTCGGGCTTGATGCCGGCCTCCAGCAGCAGTTCCGTGATCGCCAGACTGGCCGCCCCGGTGATGAAGGAATGCACCCGCCCGTGGTCGTTGTAGCCCAGCTTGCGCATGGTGATGTAGTTCGCCATGTCCCAGTGGGCCAGCGCTTCGGGGTCGCTGCTCAGGGCGGTGTAGGCGGCCAGTGCCCGCGGAAAGCCCTCCAGATCTGCGCGGATGGCGGCGTCGGCCTCCTGAATCAGTTTGGAGCGGGGGGTGGTGAACTCGACGACCCGGCCATTGCCCGGCACGGACGTGGCCGCGGCCGGCTGCTGCGCGGCGACCCGGTCGGCCGAGAGCATCGGCTCGGCGCGCGAGTCCTCCACGTCCTCCACGTTGCCCGCCTGCACGCTGAGCTTAAACTTCTTGTCCGCCTGCTTCGGGCGCGCCGGGTCGCGGGGATCGTAGGCGTCCTCAGCCATTCCTACTCACCCTGAAACTCCGCGGGGCGCTTGTTCAGGAAGGCGTCCACCCCCTCGGAGAAGTCCTTGGTCGCGACGAGCAGACCGAACAGGTCGGCCTCGACCTCCAGTCCGGCGTCCAAGCTGGTGTCCATTCCCCGGCGCACCGCTTCCTTGACCAGCGACAGCGCGATGGGTGCGTTCTTCAGGATCTGCTCGGCCACCTCGCGCGCCCGGCTCAGGGCATCGTCGGCGACGTAGTTCACCAGTCCCATGCCCAGCGCTTCCTCGGCCCCGACCTGCCGGGCGGTCAGCATCAGGTCCAGTGCGCGCCCGGCCCCGATCAGGCGCGAGAGGCGCTGCGTGCCGCCGAAGCCCGGCAGCAGCCCCAGCGTGACCTCGGGCAACCCCAGCTTCGCGCGCGAGGACGCCACGCGGATGTCGCAGGCCAGCGCGAGTTCCAGGCCGCCGCCCAGCGCAAATCCATTCACGGCGGCGATCACCGGAATGGGCAAGGTGGCAATCTGGTGCATCACGTCCTGCCCGGCCAGCGACAGTTCGCGGCCCGCATACACGCCGTCGAGCGTCTTGAACTCGGCAATGTCCGCTCCGGCCACGAAGGCGCGGTCGCCGCTCCCGGTGATGATCAGCGCGCCCACCTCGGCGTCCTCGATGATCAGGTCCACGGCCGCGCTGATTTCTCCCAGCGTCTCGGCGTTCAGGGCGTTCAGCGCGCGGGGGCGGTTGATGGTGAGCACGGCGATGGGGCCGTGGCGGTCAATCTGCACGTTCTCGAATTCCATTTCGTCCAGCTGCGTCATGCCCCCTACTCTGACACGGCGCGGCCACCGGGTTCGGAGTTCTTGCCCGTTTCCCGGAGGTGGCCTGCTTCCGGCGCCGTCCCCGCCGTACCCAGCACGTTCCTGGGGCCTGCGGGACGCCAGTGCAGTGGCGACAGAAAGCAAGCACGGGTACGCCTGCTTTGCGGAAATACGGCTTGGCCTCGCCCGGCTAAGGACGGCCATGGATCAGGAACAGGTCGGAGGGTGGTGCGAGCAGGTGACTGGACGCTGCGCCGCTCCGCGCCCGACTCTGCTGTCAAACAACTCTCATGAAGGGAGCATGACAGCTCCAGCGGGAAAACAGGAATGATACGACCCATTTGATGTTTGCCACACCCGGAAAACCAGCATTATGCGAATCTCTATTATTTCTCACTTCAAGCACATTTCAAGACCAAATGCAAGATGAGCAACGAATCAAGATGAAAATCCCAAAGGCCCAGAGGTCGAATTTCATAAAGCGCTCACTGCTTGTGCCTACGGTGACGTTAGGAAACAGGAGGAAATCTATTTTTTCCGGCCTGTCAGACCAAGGAGAACCCATGCGCAAATCACTTATTCTCGTTTCCACCCTTGCCCTGAGCCTCGGCGTCGCCGGCGCCCAGACCTCGACCACCACCCCCGCCCAGGTCACCCTGAGCGACGTGCCCGCCGGACACTGGGCCAAGGACGCCGTTGACCGCATCGTTCAGTGCGGCCTGATCCAGGGCTTCCCCGACGGCACCTTCCGTGGCAACGAGAACCTGACGCGCTACCAAGCTGCCCTGATTTTCTACCGTCTTCTGGAAACCAGCGCGCTGAGCACCTGCAACCTGAGCCAGGAAGACATGACCGTGATCGCCAACGGCATGCAGGAAGTCAGCACCGAGCTGGCGGCCATCGCCGGCCGCGTGACCGACCTCGAGAAGCTCAGCGCCGAGCAGCAGGCCCGCATCGACGCGCTGGAAGCCAAGATCAACGAGATGGGCGACAACACTGCCGGCGCTGATACCGCTGCGCTGACCGCCCGCATCGACGCGCTGGAAGCCGCCGTGCAGAACATCCCCGCTGGTCCTGCCGGCCCCGCTGGTCCTGCCGGCCCCGCTGGTCCTGCCGGCCCCGCTGGCCCTGCCGGCCCCGCCGGAACGAGCGCCACCGTGACCACCCCCGCCCCCACCCCCGCTCCGGCAACCACCGTGGTCATCGGCGAGCCCAACGTGGCCGACGTGACCATGGCGAACAACAGCACCCTGTACGCCGGCGTGAGCGTCGGCGCCAAGACCACCGACCAGAGCAGCCCCTGCACGACCAGCAAGAACACCAAGGACGTGAACTACTGCGTCGCCGGCGGCGCCATGATCGGCTCGACCAGCGTGATTGGTCCGGTGGGTGCCCGTGTGGCCGCCGAGTACCAGCCCGGCTATAACGCGATTCACGCCGATGTGAACGCCACCTACAACATCTCGGCCGGCAACCTGCACCCCTACGTGGGCGTGGGTCTGGGTCTGACGAGCAGCAAGTCGCGCACCGCGACCACCAACGCCACGGACACCTACGTCAACGGCCTGGTGGGTCTGGACTTCCGCATCACCGACAGCATCGCCGCCTACGTGGAAGGCAACGGCCGCTACTACCTGAGCAACAAGGGGTATGGCACGGGCCTGAGCAACACCGCCGCCGCGAATGCCAAGGGCTTCAACGTCGCCGCCAAGGCCGGCCTGAAGTTCTACTTCTAAACCTTCCTGGTTGGGTGACCCTCCGTTTGGGGGGTCATTTTTTTATGCCCGGTCCGGCCGTACAGGACGCACGGCCCGGACCTTTCCGGAGGACTGGCCCACAACGCCTACAGATGACCTTTCTCATCAACCTTGCTTACGGTATACTCAGGCTAAGTTATGGCCTCCGACTCTAAACATCGTCCCGTGTATGTGATCTCGGTGGCGGCAGAACTGGTGGACATGCATCCGCAGACCCTGCGGCTGTATGAACGCAAGGGGCTGATCCGTCCGGGACGCAGCAGCGGCAAGACCCGCCTGTACAGCGAACGGGACATCGAGCACCTGCGCGAGATCCGCCGCCTGACCCAGGAACTCGGGGTCAATCTGGCCGGAGTCGAGGAGGTCATGCGCCTGCAGCATGAGCTCGATGACCTGCAGGGCGAGTTCGAGGCCGAGATCGAGCGCATTGAGGGCGAACTGAGGGATCAGGCCCGGCCGCGCGCCCTGCCGTCTTCCAGCGGACAGCTCGACCCCAAGGACCGCCCGGTGTACGTGATCTCCATCGCGGCAGAGTTGGTGGACATGCATCCGCAGACCCTGCGGCTGTACGAGCGCAAGCAGCTGATTCATCCGGGACGCAGCAGCGGTAAGACCCGGCTGTACAGCGAGCGGGACATCGAGCACCTGCGCGAGATCCGCCGTCTGACCCAGGAACTCGGGGTCAATCTGGCCGGGGTCGAGGAGATCATGCGCCTGCGTCATGAACTCGACGGTGCCCGGTCGAACCTGGAGGGCAATGTGCGCCGCATTCAGGACGACCTCAGCGAACGCATGACCAAACTGCGGACGCTGCCCACCTCCGGACAGGATGGAAACGAGTAGACCCGTGGGCGCACTCTCCCTGGCCCACCCGGAGCCTCCCCTTTCAGCGGGTCCTGGAGCAGTTTCTTGAGGGACCTGTGGGTGGTCGGCGACATTCACGGCGCGCACGACAAACTGCGGGCCATCCTGCTGCGCGCGGGCCTGATTGACTTTGAGGGCAACTGGACGGCGGGGGACGCCCGGATGGTGTTTCTGGGCGATTACCTGGACCGGGGAACGAAGGGGGTGGAGGTCATCGGCCTGATCCGCCGCCTGGAGGCACAGGCGCGGCGCAGCGGCGGTGAGGTAACGGCGCTGCTGGGCAACCACGAGGTCATGTTTCTCGCGACGCTGCTGTTTCGCCACGACGATCCTCAGGACCGTCTGGGATTTCGCCAGTACTGGCAGCGCAACGGCGGGCAGGAGCGCGACCTGCACCTGCTGTCCCCGGATGACCTGGCCTGGATGACCGGTCTGCCCATGATGGCCGTGCTGGACAGCTGGCTGATGATCCACGCCGACAGCCTGATGTATCTCAAGCTGGGAGATACGGTCGGAGCCGTCAACACGCGGGTCCGGGCCATGCTCGCAGGCCGCGACAGCGAAAGCTGGGGGCACTTTCTCAATGCCTTTGCCGCCCGCATGGCCTTCAGTCTGGCCGGCGGGGAAACGGCGGTGCGCCGGATGCTCGGGACCTTCGGCGGGGACCATCTGGCCCACGGCCACACCCCGGTACACGTGCTGATCGACGAACAGCGCCACGGTCGGGTGCGCGGAGCGGGGGCGCCCCTGCCGTATGCCGGCCGGCTGTGCGTGGCGATGGACAGCGGCATGGCCTACCGCCCCAACGCGGGGTTCATCGCCCGGCTGGACGGGGGCGGCGTCGCCGAGGTGGTGTGTTTTCCAGACGGAGAGCCGGCGTACTGAGAGCGCAGTGTTCCGAGTCGCCGTGTCTTGCGTGTCTTGAAGGTCCGGCGTGTGGACCCGGCCGTTCCTCAGTTCATGCGCCGGTGCCGCTCGGCCTCGAAGCGGGCAATCTCTGAGGGACTGGACACCTCCCGCGCCACCGACAGCCGCAGGTCCTCGGTCTCGGTGTCGCTGGGGTCGATGCCCAGAATGGCCGTGGCGAGCAGCACCACCCGCCGCCCCTGACCCTCGAGTTGCGAGGCGCGCAGTTCGGCCCGCAGTGACCCGATCAGGGCGCGCTGCAGGATCATGCGGTGTTCCTCGACCCATTCGCTGTCCTGGATGCTGGGCAGAAATTCGCCCTTGTAGGCCGCGACAGCGGCGGGCAGTTGCCCGTTGGCAATCAGTTGCAGGACCCGCTGACTGTCCAGAATCACGCTGGCCTTGCTGCTCAGCCGGTATTCGGGAGCCTGATGGGCACCCTCCACCAGCACCACGTCCGCGCCGATGGCCTCACGAATATCGGTGATGCACTGGCGAAAATAGCCGGCGGCCTTCTTGGGATCGCGGTCGGGCCACAGCTGGTTGATGACCTCCTGACGGGTGCTGCGCGGGTGCAGGGCCAGACAGGCCATCACGGCCACGCTGCCGCGCGCGCGCATGGTGCAGGGAATGCCGTCACGCAGCACCAGCTCCTGTCCCAGCGTCATGATCTCCAGCCGCATGCCGGTGGTGAACAGGTCATCACGCACGCTGCCGCTCAGGAAGGAGGCGTCTTCCAGCGCCGCTTCCAGCAGGGGCGCCAGCGCCGGGCTCAGGCGGGCAAAAGCGAGCATTTCCTCGATTTCCTGCAGATCCGGGGCAATGGTGGCCTGCGACTGGGAGCGCGGCTGTCCGGCGAGCTCCTGAAGCGCCTCCGAGAGCAGCTCGGTGCAGCGCGGCAGGTCGTTCATGCGGTACGCGCTGTACGCGGCCAGCAGCAGCGAGCGGGTGGCGTCTATGGACGCCCCGCGCCGCAGGGCCTCGGCCCGGACTTCCAGATGCAACCGCAGCGCCGACACACTGTCACCGCGCCGCAGGGCCATCATGGCCAGCACGGTGCGCCCGTACAGCGACAGTTCGGGATTCAGGGCCCGCAGCCGCCCCATCGTCCGGACCGCCTCGGCGTGTTCGCCCACCCGGCTGTAGTGGTTGGCGAGGTGGTTCAGGGCGTAGTCGGTTACATAGAACTCCCGCAGACGTTCACCGCGGTCGGCCAGATCATGCAGCTGCTCACAGAATCCCGCGTAATTGCCGCTCAGGAGCATCAGGTTGATTTTCCTGGCATCCAGATGCAAGGAGGTATAGGCGTCGTTGATCTCCTGCGCCACCAGACTCGCCCTTTCAAGAGACTCTGTGGCTGCGTCGAACTGACCAGTCTCCACATGAATATCAACCAGCGTATAGATGGCCGCCAGCAGCGGGCGCTGATTGCGGTCCTGCTCCAGCGTGGGAATGGCGCTGTTCAGCAACTTGACTGCCGCAGAAATGTCGCCCATCAGGGCATGGGTCGAGGCCAGCGTATGGGCAATACGTGCCGCCACAACCTTGTTGCCCAGCGAAAGGTACCCGCGCCGCGCCTCTTCAATGGCCTTGATTGCCCCTTCCTCACCCATCTGATGAAGAGTCACGCCGTACCAGCGCTGGGCACGGAACAACAATTCACCCTTGAGCGTGGGCAGCAGGTCACGGAAATGCGCGGCCGCCTTCCTGTTCTCCCCGGTGGCCCGCAGCAGGTTTCCGTATTCCACCGCTGCCTCATCGTTGCCCAGGGCCATGGCCAGTTCCAGCGGCTCCTCGGCCTTTGCAAACTGGCTGGTCCGCAGCAACGAGACGCCCAGCCAGGTCATCTCCTCCGCAGTGAGGTCCGGTTGGGCCTGCAGGGCTGTTAAAACGGCCTCGTAATTTCCGGCCCCGAAATCTGCTTCAAGCTGTGCTGCACGTCCCGCACGCTTTTTCACACCCGCCTGCTTAAGATGGCTTCATGCAAAAGAACCTGCGCGCCCTGATCAGCATCCTCTTCGCTCTGGTGGTCACGTCCGCCAGCGCCGTCCAAATCGGCTGCCCCGGTCTGGAGCGTGCGCCTCAGTCCCCCGCTGCCCAGTCCAGCATGACGGGCCAGTAAGGCGATTATCATGACTGCATCTTACCCACGCAAAGCCCGGCAGGCCAGCGCCTCCACCCATCTGGTGGACACCGCCCAGACCCAGCGCCACGTGAGCACCTCCAACGTGCGTCCGGCCAGCACCTCCCTGGTCACCAACCGCATGGACTCCCTGTCCTTTCAGATGGGCCGCCTGTCCTGCTCCGGCCTGGAATGATGCCCCAGATGCCCTGGCAACTCGGTCTGAATCTCCTGCCAGACACCGAAGACCTCGGGCAGATTGTCACGCCGGAAATTCAGGACTTTATTGAAGAGGCGGAGGCGTGGTTCACGAGTCTGCTCGGCCGCTCTCCTGGTGGACATGAGCACCGGGTTATGCTGCTCGCCTTGCGACTCGCCCACGAGGCGGGACACGCACAGACCCCCTACGAGAGGCGTCAGGTGGTGTGGGCAGGCCTGCTGCACGACATCGGCAAATCGGCCCTTGACCAGAAGATTCTGGAGAAGCCCGGCACCCTGAACGTTCAGGAAATGCTGATCATCCAGCAGCACCCGGCCATCGGTTACCGGCTGGCATACAGCGCGCCACAGGTAGACGCGGAGATTCTGGGCGGCATCATGCACCACCACGAGCGCTGGGACGGCGAAGGCTACCCGATGGGCCTGATGGGAGAATCCATCCCCCTGCTGGCGCGCGTGCTGAAGGTGGTTGATGTTTACGACGCCCTGGTGTCAGATCGCCCCTACCGGCCTGCCTGGTCCATGGAAGAAGCCGCCGACTACCTGCGGCAACATGCCGGGACGGCCTTTGAACCGCACCTGATCCGGGTGTTCATTGAGCGTGTGCTCTCCGGACCTTCCCAACCCCCCTACGGGCCAGCCTGAGCGCCGTCCCCCCGCGCTGAGAAGGATGGTGTACCGAAGACCGGCGTGCGGAAGAACATGGGGTTTGAAAATTCAGACGGGATGGACCAGCAACTCCGGAATGGGACGTTGCCTTTTTTTGTTTGCCGCCCGCGGCCTGCACTGCGCCAGCGCCCCACAGCACATCTGCTCTCCACAGCACATCTGCTACAGTGAAGCCATGAAGACGCCGTGTTGCCTTTCCCTGCGGTAAAGCAGCGCCCGCCGTCTGCCGTCCGCGCCCCCGTGATGTGGCGCGGATTTTTTTATGGTTTGCCCTCCCCCACCCGCTGACCCCGCACCCCAGGTGCCGCAAGGAGCCGCCGTGACCGTTTCCTCCCCCTTCCAGCATGCCCAGCCCGACCAGAACATCGTCCTGTACGACACCATGCAGCGCGGCAAGGTGCCGTTTGTGCCCGGAACGCCGGGGCATGTGGGCATGTATCTGTGCGGGCCGACGGTCTACAGCGACGCCCACCTGGGCCACGCCAAGAAGGAGGTGGCCTTCGACGTGATCCGGCGCACCTTCATGCACTTTGGCTACGCGGTGCGCTACGTGGCGAACATCACCGATGTGGGCCACCTGCAAGACGACAGCGACGACGGCGAGGACAAGATCGCCCGGCGGGCGGCGCTGGAACGCCTGGAGCCCATGGAGGTGGCCGACAAGTATTTCTGGTCGTTCATGGCCGACATGGGCGCGCTGAACGTCCTGAAACCCAGCATCAACCCTCGCGCCACCGGGCACATCACCGAGCAGATCGCCCTGATCGAGGAACTGATCGAGCGCGGCCACGCCTACGAGGTCGGCGGGAATGTCTATTTCGATGTGCGCAGCTGGCCCGGCTACGGCAAGCTCTCGGGCCGCAACCTTGACGACCAGGAGGAGGGCACCCGCGAGGCGGTGCGCGGCGACAAGCGCGATCCGCGTGATTTTGCGCTGTGGAAACGCGCGGAGCACGGCCACATCATGCGCTGGCCGTCTCCGTGGGGGGTGGGCTTTCCGGGGTGGCACATCGAATGCAGCGCCATGAGCCTGAAGTACCTGGGCGAGGGCTTCGACATCCACGGCGGCGGCCTGGACCTTCAGTTTCCCCACCACGAGGCCGAGATCGCGCAGGCCGAGGCGGCGGGCCACGCCTTTGCGCGGTACTGGATGCACAACAACATGCTGACCATCGGCGGCGAGAAGATGAGCAAGAGCAAGGGCAACTTCACGACCATCGCGGACGTGCTGGCCGAGCATGACCCGATGGTGGTGCGCTTCCTGCTGGTGTCGAGTCATTACCGCTCGATCACCGAATTCAGCGAGGCGGCCTTCGAGAGCGCCCGCAGCGGCTACCGCCGGCTCAGCGAGGCGCTGCACGAGGTCGAGCGCCGCCTGAACGACGCACCCGTCGGGCACGACGACGCGCTGGAGGGCAAGATCGGGGCGCATGTCCAGACTTTCGAGGACGCCATGCGCGACGACTTCAACACCCCCCGGGCGCTGGCCGCACTGTTCGGGCTGACCGGTGACCTGAACACGGCGCTGGCGGCGGGCACGGTGGGCCGGACCACGCTGCAGCGCGCACGGGACGCCTACCGCGAGCTGGGCGGAAATGTGCTCGGCCTGTTCGAGGGCGGCGCCGCCGAACAGCAGGACGAGACCCAGGTGATCGCCGCGCTGATGGACCTGGTCCTGAAGGCCCGGCAGAACTACCGCCTGAACAAGCAGTACGCCGAGGCCGATGAACTGCGCGACACCCTGGGTGGGGTGGGCGTGACCGTGGAGGACACCAAGGACGGCCCGCGCTGGCGGCGCTGAGCGCCCGGCCGGGGCGAGGCGCACCCAGGCCCCGCTGAACCAGACCCGCTGAAGTCTTCGGTGAATACTTGGGCACCGCGCACCTCACGCAGGGGTGGGGGCTCAGGGTAAACTCGCCCCATGTTGCCTCCGCTCGTCAAGCAGGTGCTGGACAATTTCAATTTCGATGTTGATGCGGAGCTCACGCCCCAGGAAAATGTCGATGAGGTGGTCAAGGGTGCCGCCCTGCTCTGCGGCGCAGTGGCGGTAGAGCCCATCCCCTTCGCCGACATCCTGGTGATCACCCCGCTGCAGGCCAAGATGGTGCTGCACATCGGCAAGATCTACGGCTTTGACATCACCCCCGAGCGCGCCCGCGAGATCGTGCAGGAGCTCGGCGTGACCGTGGCCTACGGTCTGGCGGCGCGGCAGGTGATGCGCGGCCTGGCCAAGATGGCGCTGCCGCTCATCGGCGGAATCATCACCGCGCCCGCCGTGTACGGCTGGACGTTTGCGCTGGGCCGGGTGGCGCAGAACTATTTCGAGCGCAAGCAGCTGGGACTGCCCGACACCCGCCAGGAGCGCGTCAAGGTGATTCAGGAGGCCAAGCAGCAGTCCCGGCGGGTCCTGCCCAGCGCGCAGGATTTCACCGACCTCGCCAGCGAACTGCGCCGGCGTGCCGAAGAAAAGGGCAAGAACACGGGACAGGGACCGGACCGCCCGAACTAAGCCGGGGGGCAGCGGCCCCAGGGCGTCAGCCGGGCCGCGGGCGGCACAGCTCACAGCTCAGCGGCACAGCTCAGTGCGCCGCCGCACCGACCACGACCCACAAAAGAGAGGAGACGGACCCACCTTCAGGTCCGCCCCCCTCAACTCTCGGGTCCGCCGCTCAGCTGCGCCCGCCCCGGCCCCGCGCCCGCTGGGGACCGACGCGCCCGGCACCCGTGCCCGCCCCAGATTCCGAACGGCGCTGGCCGGAGCTGTTCTGACCGCCCTGGCCCGACGTACCCCGGCTCCCATTGCCTCCCCGGTCCGAGTGCCCGCCCTGTCCGGACGAACCGTGGGCGCCGCGGGGCTGCTGGCCCCGGCCCTGCCCCTGAGCGCGGCCCTGGCCCCGGGTTCCCTGCCCGCGACCCGCACCCTCACCCGGCATCAGGCCGTTGCCGGAGCCCCGGCCCTGTTTTTCCTGGATGGCCCGGTCCACCTGACCCTCCTGGGTCGTCAGCGGCGGATGCAGCGCGGGCGGCAGGTTGCGGCGCACGGTCTGCCACAGGCCGCGCTGCTCGGGAATCAGCAGCACCAGGTTCACGCCCGGACGGCCTGCGCGCGCGGTACGGCCCGAACGGTGAACGTGGTCCTCGGCGGTCTGCGCCACGTCCATGTGGATCACGAGGCGCACCTCGGGCAGGTCAATGCCGCGCCCAGCGATGTCGGTGGCGACCAGAATCCGCGATTTGCCGTCGCGCAGCAGGGCCATGGTCCGCTCGCGCTTTTTCTGGTCCATGTTGCCTTGCAGGGGGCTGATGATCTCGCCGGGCAGCAGGGTTTCCAGACGCTCGGCACGCCGCTTGACCAGCGATTTGGTGCGCGAGAAGATCACCACGCAGCCGCCCGGCTCGCGCAGTGCCTCGCGGGTCTGCTCGGCAGCCACGTCCAGCACGTCCTCGCGGGTGGTGTGGACCAGCAGGTGGGTCGCGCCGGTCGCGCCGCCCAGGATGTCGTCGGGGTTGGTGTTCTCGGCGCGTGAAGCGGGGGCGATGTCGATGCGCTCGGGATTGACCATGAACTGCTGGGCCACGCTGCGGATCTCGGCTGGAAAGGTGGCCGAGGCCATGGCAATCTGGATCTTCTGGCCCACCTGACTCTGGGCCGAGCGCAGAATGTCGCCCACGTCCCTCAGAAAGCCCAGCGACAGCAGCTCGTCGGCTTCATCGAGCACCACGTAGCGCAGTCCGGCGAGGCTGAGTTCCCGGCGGGCAATCAGGTCCTTGAGACGGCCCGGCGTGCCGGAAATCAGGCCCTTGCCCGTGGCCTCGCTGCGGGTCTGCCCGGGCGTGATGCCCCCGGTGATGCGCCCGGCGGTCATGCCCAGTTCGCGGGCCACGTCGCGGATCTGCACGGCCAGTTCCCGGGTCGGCGTGACGACCAGCACTTCCGGGCGCATGCCGCGCACGGCCGACATGCCGATGCCGCGGGCGGCGGCGGGAATCAGGAAGGCCAGGGTCTTGCCGCTGCCGGTGCGCGCGGTGGTGATCACGTCGCGTCCGGAGAGCAGCGCTGGAATGGCCCCGGCCTGCACCGGCGTGGGCGTGCGGTCGCCGAGCAGCGTGTGCCAGTCGGCCAACGGGGCCGGGCGACCAGACGCTTCAGGGCGCGCGGCGCGCGGGCTGTCGTGCAGGCTGCGGTCGCGGGGGGAAGTCTGGGCGTCGGACTGCGGGCGGGGACGATCGGAGGTACGGGTTCGGGTCATGAAAATCCTGTATGGCGTCCACAAGGGAACGCGCCGGAGGCCGGCTGGGAAGAAGCGTCAGGGAATGAAGCTGAAGGGCCGCGTCAGACTGCCGCCTGAGCACACTCAGGCCGTCCGGGCACCTGGGGCAAAGAGGTACCTGCAAACCGTTGCCAGTTCGCGTTCGTTCTCCATCATGCCGCATCCGGGCTCCCCGAACGCCGAGTCAGCACACTTATCGGGCCTCAGGGCGCCGTGACCGGTTGCCCAGGCCCTGTCCTTTACCGGTCGGTCTGCCGTTCTATGCGCGTTCCTAGCCCAGTCAACACCTCGTATTCAATGGTGTCTGCCCACGCCGCCACGTCGCTCACCGTGATGTCCTGTGGACCCCAGAAGCGCACCACGTCTCCCACCTGCACGTTCAATCCACTCACATCCACCAGGCACTGGTCCATGCAGATGCGGCCCACCATGGGACGGCGCTCGCCCGCCACCGTCACGAACGCCTTTCCGGTGGCATTGCGCGGGTACCCATCGGCATAGCCCAGTCCCACGGTGGCCAGCACGGTGTCCTGCGGGGCATGCCACAGCCCGCCGTAGCTGACGCTCTCGCCGGCCCGGACGGTATGCACGTACGTGACCTCGGCCTCCAGGGTCATCACGGGGGTCAGCGGCAGCACGCCGCGCAGGTGCGGCGGCGCAAAGCCGTAGGATGCCAGGCCAGGCCGCGCCAGCCGCATGCCCGGCAGCGCCCCCAGACTCAGGATGCCGCCTCCGTTGGACGCGTGGGCGAGCAGCGGCGGCAACTCCTGCAACACCCCCTGAAAGCGCCGGAACTGTTCGTGGGCAAAACTCAGGTCCGGCTCGTCAGCGGTGGCGAAGTGGGTATAGGCCCCCTCCAGCACACCGCGCTCGTGCAGCCGTTGCCCCACCCGGACCGCGTCTTCGGGCCGCGCGCCCAGCCGGTTCATGCCGGTGTCCACCTTCAGGTGCGCGCGGGCGTGGGCGGGCAGCGCCTCGGCCTCTTCCAGCGAGGCCACCGGCAACCGCACGCCCAGATCGGCGAGTTCCTCCAGTTCGGCGGGGCGCGGCGGCGTGAGCAGCACCACCGGCTTGCCCAGCTCCAGGGCGGCCACCGCCCCGGCCTCCTGCGGGGTGGCCACCGCCAGCCCCCACACGTCGGGATGGCGGGCAGCCACACGGGAGATGGCCTCCAGACCGTGTCCGTAGGCATTGGCCTTGACCGGCAGCAGCAGGGGAACCTCTGCGCGGCGGGCAAGCAGGCTCAGGTTCTGTTCCAGAGCGGCGGCGGAAGTGCGGGCATGGGCGCGGGCAAACAACATCTCGCCCGGCATGCTAGCGCGTGGCGGCGCAGGTCCAGGGAGCAACCCGGAGGCCCAGGGGCAAGACAGTATGCTGCGGGCAGTCATGCTGAGCGCTTTTTCCCGCTGGTCCCCCGCCCGATTTTCCCTTCTCAGCGCCGTGTCCGCCGCCCTGACGCTGGGCGGCACGTCCCTGGCCCAGACCGCGCCGCCCGCAGGCACGTCCATCGGCGGCATTCTGCCCCTGGTGTCGGTGGGCGAGAAATGGCCGCAGGACGTGGAGTCATATACCATCCGCATCTCACCGCAGGACGCCGGCAAGCCGCTGGGCCTGGAAGTGTACTCCCCGGGCTTCAACCTCAAGGATTACGTGGACGGGCGGCGCGACGAAGGGTATTTCGGGGATGAGCTGTACAAGAAGAACGAACCCTTTGACACCACCTTCACCCTGAGCGGCCCGGGCGGCACGGTGCTGGACCGCCGGTTTGGACAGAACCGGGAACACACCTGGGAAAGCCTGTTCTCGGGGGGCTTGGGAGCGGGCACCTATACCCTGAAGGTGAACAGCCGGGGCGACGGGAAGAACTCGTTTGCGCTGCGGGTGGCCGCGCCCTTTGCGCTGGAGACCAGCGACTTCACCGTGAACGCCCGCGCGACCACGCCCGAGCCGCTGCTGGCTGCCCGCCTGAACGTCACCGCCGACTGGGTGGGCCAGACCGTGGGCCTGCTGAACTACGACATCGACGGCCCTCAGGAGGCCGAGACCTTCGTGGTGCAGCCGGGCGGCACGCGCGTCAACCTGACCCCCAGCGACAACGGCAAGACCGCCACCGACCGCTTCAAGATCACGCCGGAGCTGGTGGGCGAGTGGCAGATTTTCATCCGAGTGCTGCCCACGACCCGGCAGTACAGCAACGCAGTGCGCTACTCGTTCCGGCTGAACGACAAGCCCGTCTCCGCACGCATCGGCGGTTTCGATCCGCCCACCGCGACCCGGATCGCCAACCAGCTGTTCGTCGAGGTGGTCGATCCGCGGGGCCGCCCGATTCCCGGCGCGTCGTACACCCTGATCGGAGACAGCAGCGTGCGCCCGCAGCTGCCCTCCGGCTACGTGCCGGTCAGTTCGACGCTGGTACAGGGCACCGGCAACATCGTCTCGCCGACCGAGGTGCGTTACCAGCCAGGCTACAACAAGATCCGTTTTGTGGCCCGCGCGCCCGAGGGCCAGCTGGCGGTGGACGCCGTGGCGCTGTACGGCGACCAGCGCATTGCACTGAGTGGCGTGCCGTTTGAGGTCGCTGGACGTACCCTGACCACCCCCGCCACCGTGCCGCTTGCCCCCGGCGACTATCCGGTCACCCCCACCCCCATTCCCGGCAGCACGCTCACGCCGCCGCTGCCGGGCCGGGTCGCCGATGAAGTTGCCGGCCGCGTCACCATCGAGTACCGCGTGCTGTCCACCGTCACGCTGATTACCGCGCCGGACATTCTGAATGCCTGCGACGTTACCCAGCTCGTTGCCAGCGCCCGCACCGACTTTCCGTACCGGCTGCCCGCCACGCTGGCGCTGAACCTGCCGACCGGCTGGAGCAGCGACTACCCGCTGGAAACCTCCGGTGAGTTCAGCGGCGGACAACCGCTGCGTCTGAAGGTGCCGGTGCGGGTGTGCCGCAGCGACACCGCCGAGGCGGTGCTGAACCCGGTCGGGCTTCGGACCACCGGGGCGGCAAAGGTGCGCAGCCCCGGCAGCGCCAATGTGACCCGCAGCGTGCAGAACGGCGCACGGGCCAGCCTGAGCAAGAGCGTGGAGGCCGCCGCGCAGGGCTACACCGTCACACTGGTCTTCACGGTGGACAGCACCCTGGAAAACGTGCGTCTGATCGACCCCCTGCCTGCCGGGAATCCGCCCGCCGTCCGCGGTCCGCTGCAGCTGCAGGGGTCCAGCCTCGCGAACGTCCAGCCGCGTGTCGACGGAGACGCCATTGTCCTGAGCCGGGTGATTCCCGGCACCTACACGCTGACCTATGCGCTGTTCAGCGACCAGCCGGCCGACCGGGTGGTCACGTCGCCCGACCTGGGCTGGTAAGCGCCCCGACCGGCCCAAGTCGGGCGGCCCCTGAGCCACATGAGAAGGACACCACAACCGTCAAGGCCGACCAGCACGGTTCATCCAGGAGTTTGGAGGCTGTGTCGCAGCGCCCCTCAACATCCCTGAGGTATGCTGTCTTCATGAAGTCCATGCCCTTTCCCCGTTCGCTGCCGGTCCGTATCGTGCTGGCCGCGGCGGCCCTGGGCTTGGCCGGGTGCGGATCGCTGAACGCCGCGCCCGCTCCGCTGGCCGGTGACCTGCTGAGCGCTCCCACCACCCTGAACCTGAACGGTCAGGTGCTGAAGGTGGCGGCCCAGCCCCAGCTCAGCGGGGCCGTATTCAGCGTCCGCGTGCGCGTTGCCGCCGGAAGCGCCGCGCCCAACGTGTCCTCCCTGAAGGTCATGGGCATGTACGCGATCACCGATTCGGGGGTCTGGAAAGCGCCGCGGATGACAGCGCTGACCTCAGGCTGCGCCGCCCAGCTGTGCGCACGCGGCAGCGGCGGTGCGGGCGACCTGCAGTCCGGAGAACGCACCCAGATCGTCACCGAGCTGCAGGACAGCCACGGCCGCACCTACTGGCTGCGCGACGCCCGGACCCGGGCCGTGAAGTAGCCCGGCGGCGAAGGCCAGCACTCCGGCAGGGGCGCGGCCCACCGACCCGGTGTGGGCCGCGCCCCTGCTTCTCCCCGGTGACTTCTGGTCCCGGCTATTCCTGATCGTCGTAGTGGTGCAGCAGGGCGGCTTCGGGGTCGCCGTCCGGGTGGTGGTGGCGGGCCACCAGCCGGGCCACGCGCGGTCTGGCCCCGGCGTGGGCGAGCAGCCGTGCGCCCAGTTCGGGATGATGCGCCCGGATGCCGAGTGCTCCGATGGGGGGCAGCAGCCGCGCCAGCCGGTTGGGAATCAGCCCGACGAGCACGCGCTCGGTCACGCGGTACGGGCGAACGCTCTTGCCGCAGTCGTGCAGCAGGGCGGCCGCCACCAGTTCCGGGGCCGCCGCCGGGTGGTCGCGCAGCAGATGCAGCGTGACGCGGCAGGCATGTTCGCGGTCGCGCGGGTCCATGCCCCGGTACACGCGGGCCTCTCCGGCAGTCAGGTGCGCCAGCGCCCAGGCGTCGTCCGGGTGGGCGTGGTCCGGTTTCACGCTGCGGGCCAGCCGCCTGCCCTTGGCCGCGTACCCCAGGACCTTGCGCCCGATGCGGTCGGAGAGGCGCAGGGTATTCACCCCCTGAGCATACGGGAAAGGGACCTGAGGAGAGGGGTTGTCAGGCCCGGATTTGCTGCCGCCATGAGGGTCCAGCACAGGACAAGGCCGCGTCCCGTCTTGTCCTGAATCACATGGCCCCACAGCGCCGCACACGCTGCATGGCCCCCGCGCCAAAGTTAAAGATTGTGTGCAACTTCACCCAATGTCAGGTATAGGCACACCGGCGGGCCGGCATGTCAATCTTCAGTCGCCCCACGGAACACATGTTCCAGGCGACCACGACCAGGAGGATCCACCATGAAAAATACGATCAAGACCGCCGTGCTGTTCTCTGTCCTGTGCGCCCCTTTCTCGGCCCTGGCCCAGACCGACACGACCACGACCAACACGACCACCACCGCCCCCATGATTGACGACAACGACGGGTTCGACTGGGGCTGGCTGGGCCTCCTCGGGCTGGCGGGTCTGGCTGGCCTGCGCCGCCGCGACGACCGGCCCTACACCAACACCACCGGAACCACCCCCCGCTGAGCAGGTCTTGCCGTGGTGGATGGGGCAGCTTCACGCTGCCCCTTTTGCTTTTTCCTTTTTTTTCGACTCAAGGCTTTTTATCGACCCACAGTGCGCAGCGTGCCTACACCTTCCGGCAACTTCAGCTCTGGTGGGCTGTTGCCCTGTCTCACCATGGACCGGGGATTCCATCCAGGAAGGGGGGCACGTCCTGCGACATGCCCCCGGCTGTGCCCGTATCGAACGGGATGTCCGGCCTCAGTCGGCGGCGACTTCCCCGGCCACTTCCAGCGCAGCCAGCGCACGCTCGGCGCTCATGGCCGCCCGCGTTCCTGCCCCGACGCTGGTGCCCAGCTGACGGTAGATGTAATCGCTGACGTCTCCGGCCGCGAACAGCAGGGGCACGCTGGTGTAGATCTCATCCGTCACGTCCACGTAGCCGTCCTCACGCAGGTTCACCGTGTCCTTGACGAATTCCGTGTTGGGCACGTGGCCGATAAAGATAAATACGCCGTCGGTTGCCATCTCGCTGGTCTCGCCGGTCTTGAGGTTCTTCAGGCTCACGCTGCCCACCGAGCCGTCGCCCGTGATCCGTTCCACGGCGGTGTCCCAGACGAACTTCATCTTGGGGTTGGCAAAGGCGCGGGCCTGGGCCACCTTGTTGGCGCGCAGGGCGTCGCGGCGGTGAATCAGGGTGACCTCGTCGGCGAACTTGGTCAGGAACAGGCCCTCCTCGACGGCGGCGTCTCCCCCGCCCACCACGACGACCTTCTTGCCACGGTAGAAAAAGCCGTCACAGGTGGCGCAGGTGCTCACGCCCCGGCCCCAGAATTCTTCCTCGCCGGGCACGTTCAGCCGCTTGGGGTTCGCGCCGGTCGCCAAGATGACGCTGCGGGCACGGTACTGGCCGCCGTAGCCCCGCACCAGGAAGGGATGGTGGGGGTCGCCGGTCTGTTCAATGGCCTCTACCTCGTCCATCTCGATCTTGCCGCCAAATTTCTCGGCCTGCTGCTGCATCCGCCCCGCCAGTTCCATGCCGCTGATGGGCTCGGGAAAGCCCGGGTAATTCTCGACTTCCTCGGTCTGGGCAATCTGGCCGCCGGGCAGCCCCTTTTCCAGAATCAGCGTGCTGAGGCTGGCGCGGCCCGTGTAAATGGCGGCGGTCAGTCCGGCGGGGCCGCCGCCGACAATTACAACGTCGTAGTCCTGGATTTGCGGAGGGGTGGCTGTCATGAAAAAAGCGTACCACCGCCCACCCGCAGTGTTGGTTAAGCACGCACAGTTTATTTTCTAAAGCATGGATGTCCACCGCTGCCCACGCCTCCTTGCATCTTTATTGATAAAGCTCTATCATTTTCGGTTATGAGGTTTCTCGTTCTGTCCGCTGTCCTGTGTGCCGGAATGGCCGGGGCGTCTGCCCTTCCCGTCAGCGCCACCACCTCCATCATCGCCGACCTCGTGAAGAACGTGGGGGGAACGCGGGTGGCCGTCACCACCATCGTTCCTGCCGGAACCGACGCGCACACCTTTCAGCCCACCACGGCCGTGATCCGGGGACTGGCCGGCAGCCGCGTGCTGTTCGCCAACGGCGCGGGCCTGGAGCCGTGGCTGCCCCAGCTTCAGAAGTCCGCGCCGGGCGTACCGGTCAGGGCGCTGACGGCGGGCCTGAAGCTGACGGCCGCCGACGGCGGCACCGACCCGCACGCATGGTGGGATCTGGGGCTGGCGGCCGGGTACGTGAAGAACGTCCAGGCGGGCCTGACGGCGCTGGACCCGGCGGGAAAGGCGACCTACGCCCGGAACACGGCGGCTTATCTGAAGCAGTTGAGCGCCGCCGACGCCGACGCCCGAAAGCAATTTGCCGCGCTGCCGGCGCGCAAGCGTCAGATCGTGACCAACCACGATGCCCTGAACTACCTGGCCAACCGTTACGGCCTGAAGGTGATCGGCGCGGTCATTCCTGGCCTCAGCACCGAGCGTGAGCCGAGTGCTCGGGAACTGGCCACCCTGATCGTGGCGGTCAAGAAAAGTGGCGCGCGGGTCATCTTCACCGAGGACACGCTGGACATCCGCCTCGCCAAAACCCTGGCCCAGGAAACGGGCATCCGCATCGCGCCGCCGCTGTACACCGACGCGCTGGGGCCAAAGGGCAGCGCGGGCGAAACCTTTCTCAAAGCGTTCCGGACCAATGTGGACACCATGGTGAAGGCCCTGCGCTGACGCCTGTGCTGCCCCGGCCCAGGCCGGTTACGCACGCCGCCACAGGTAGGGAGTGCTCGTCGTGACCGGGATCAGACCGCTGCGCTCCAGGATGGGGCGGGAGAACTCGGTACAGTCGCTGTGCAGGTAGCGCACCCCCCGCTGCAGGGCCGACCGGGCGCGGGCCGCCGTCAAGGCGCGGTAAATGCCGCGGCCACGCCATCCGGGCAGGGTGCCGCCCCCCCACAGGCCCGCACATTCGGTGTTCGGAATGACTTCCAGGCGGCCCACGCAGACCACCTCCTCGGAGGTTTCGGCCACCCACAATTCTGCCCGACCGGCGCTCTGTTCCATGTGACGCATAAAGTTGTCCGCCTCAAAGGGCCGTCCGAACGCCAGTTCCTGCGCCCTCACCGCACGGACCACATCCGGATAGGGCTGGGCCTGATCATCAATGCGGCGCAGCGTCACCCCGGCCGGAAGGTGAACCGGCTGGTCCAGCCGCCGGGCCTCGCCCAGCATGACCGTTTCGGGGTCGTCCGCGTGCAGGCCGTGGGCGCGCAGACGCTGGGTCAGATCAGCGGGTGCGTCATGTCCGCGTGTCTTCCACTCGAAGAACGCGATCTGCGGATCGGCCGCGTAGTGGGCAATGGTCTGCGCAATCAGACCCTCCAGGGCCTGGCCTGCCAGCCCGTCCAGCGAACGGTAGGACACGAAGCCCCGGTTGCCGAATGTGCCGCGCCACAATGGACCTGCCCGGTCAAAGGCATCGGCCGACATCATCTCGGCCTCCTCACGCAACTGGGCGTCGTAAACGGCCCGCAGGGTCTGGATCTCGGGGGACAGAGAAGCGGTGGACATGCGCTCAGCGTATCCGACAGGCTGCCCGACCTTCTTGATACGGCTCTCGCAACAACTCTCCGACTGGAGTAAGCTGACGCGGTGCTGGGCGTAGAACATCTCACCGTGCGTTACGGGTCCCAGGTGGCCCTGGAAGACGCCACCGTCCGGTTCGAGGCCGGGACGTTCTCAGCGATCATCGGGCCAAACGGAGCGGGCAAGTCCACGCTGCTGCGGACGCTGGTGGGCCTGCTGCCCGACCATGGGGACGCCGTGCGCTTTGATGCGGGCCACACCGCGCAGAACTGCATCTCGTACGTGCCGCAGCAGCAGACGCTGGACTGGGGCTTTCCGGTGACCGTGTGGGACGTGGCGATGATGGGCCGCACCGGTCGCCTGGGCTGGCTGCGCTGGCCGGGCCGCGCCGATCGCGAGCGGGTCACGGCCGCCCTGAAAGAAACCGGCGTCTATGACTTGCGCCACCGCCACATCGGAGCGCTGAGCGGAGGCCAGCGCCAGCGCGTGCTGCTCGCCCGCATGCTCGCCCGCGACGGCCACCTGCTGCTGCTCGACGAACCGCTGACCGGCGTGGACGCGACCACCCAGGAACAGCTGATGGCGCTGCTGCGCGCCCAGGCCGACCGGGGCCGCGCGGTGGTGATGGTCACCCACGATCTGGAACAGGCCCGGCGCTGGTGCGACCACCTGATTCTGATCAACAAACGGATCGTTGCCGACGGCACGCCCGAGGAGATCTACACCCCCCACAACATTGAGGCGACCTTCAGCACCTCCCACCTGGGGCATACACATGCCGAGGCGTGAAACAGCGCGGCCCTCGCCCCTCCGTTCCCGGTGTTGTGTGGTTTCATGCACGCCTGAGCGCCGCCCCCGGACCCCATGGACTTCCTGACCGATCCCCTGCAGTTTGATTTCTTCGTGCGCGCCCTGCTCGCCGTGGTGCTCGTCAGCGTGCTGTGTGCGCTGGTGGGGGCGTGGGTGGTGCTGCGCGGCCTGAGCTACATCGGCGACGCCATGAGCCACGCCGTCCTGCCGGGCATCGTGGGCGCCTTTCTGTCGGGCGGAAACCTGCTGCTCGGGGCGCTGGTGGCCGCCATCCTCACCGCGCTGGGCATCGGCGCGGTCGGCCAGCGCAGCGGCCTGAAACAGGACAGCGCCATCGGCATCGTGTTCGTGGGCATGTTCGCGCTGGGCATCGTGATGCTGTCGCGCGTGCCCACCTTCACCTCGGACCTCAGCCACTTCCTGATCGGCAATCCGCTGGGCGTGACGGTAGGGGACCTGTGGGGCGCGCTGGCGGTAACGGCGGTGGTGGGGGCCGTGCTGGGCGCGGTCCAGAAGGAACTGCTGCTCGCCTCCTTCGACCCCACCGAGGCGCGGGCGGTGGGCCTGCCGGTGCGCCGGCTGGAAAGCCTGCTGTTGATCCTGATCGGGCTGGTGGTGGTCCTGACCGTGCAGCTGGTGGGCACGACCCTGAGCGTGAGCCTGCTGATCACCTCCAGCGCCGCCGCCCGGCTGCTCGCGCGCAGCTTGCCGCGCATGATCGCGCTGGCCGCCGCCCTGGGCAGCGTGGGCGGCGTGGTGGGCCTGTACCTCAGCTATTACCTGAACACGGCGCCGGGCGCGACCATCGTGCTGGTCAACACGGCGGTCTTTCTGCTGGTGCTCGCTTTGCGCCGCCGGGAGTGAGGGGCGCAGAGGGCGGGGCGAACCGTGGAACAGCCCGGCCCCGCCGCATGGGTTTTCAAGTGGACCACACCGCAGAACCTCACGCCGCGTCAGGGTCAAGCGGGTAAGCACTCCGGCCTAACGGCGCCGGACCGCCGTACACTGCGAGTAACGTTCCCCGGATTCTGGAAACGTTCGCCCTCCGTCCATTCAAAGGATTGTTCTCCATTGCGCCGCACCTCCCTGTAACCAGGGCTTGAAGCTGCTTCCGCCCACATGTGTCGGGACGGGGCCTCGCCCGCAGGGGGTACAACGTGCTGTTGCGCGCTACAGAAGTCGCCCGGATCTACGGCGACCAGACCATCTTTGCAGGCATCCATCTGGAGGTGGGGGCAGGAGAACGCCTCGCCCTCATCGGAGAAAACGGCAGCGGCAAGAGCACGCTGCTGCGGCTGCTCGCCGGGCTGGACGCGCCGGACGCGGGCACGCTGACGCGCACGGGCCGGGTGGCCCTGCTGACCCAGCACGCCGACGTGGAGGCGTGCACCTTGCTGGACGCCGTGACCCCCCCGGAACTGCGGGAGGCGCGGCGGGCCTTTGCGGTGGCGTCCGGTGGTCTGGCCCGCGCCGACGAGCCGGCCCTGCACGCCTTCGCGGAGGCCGAGGAAACGTACCGGCAGGCGGGCGGTTACGACTTTGAGGCGCGGGCGGCGGGCGTCCTGAGCGGTCTGGGCCTGCCCCTGTGCCCGGACGCGGATGGAGGAGCGCTGTCGGGCGGACAGCTGCGGCGGGTGATGCTCGCGCGGCTGCTGCTTGCGCCCGCCGACGTGTACCTGCTCGACGAGCCGACCAACCACCTCGACGCCGACGGCGCGGCGTGGCTGGAGGGCTGGATTCAGGCGTCGGACGCGGCCTTTGTGCTCGCGAGCCACGACCGCGCGTTTCTGGACACCGTGGCCACCCGCACGGCCGAGCTGCAACGCGGCACGCTGAGCATTTATCCCGGCGCGTACACGGCGGCCATGACCCTCAAGGCGTCGTTGCGGGAGGCGCAGACGCGGGACCACGCGGCGTACCAGCGCAAACGGGCGGCGCTCGACGAGGACCAGCGGCGGCAGGCAAGCAAGGGGGCCGTGGAAGAAAACCGGCGCCGGGCCCGCGACAACGACAAGTTCCTGTCGAGCCACAAGGCCGGGCGCGCGCAGCAGATCTTCTCGGCCCGGGCCCGGGCCATGCAAAGACAGATCGAGCGGCTGGACGCCCAGGCCACCGCCCGGCCACACCAAGATCGCCGCACGGTGCGCCTGAACCTGCCGCCGGCCCCACCCGGCCCCGCCGAGGTGCTCACCGTTCGTGATCTCGGGGTCCGGCGCGGCGACCGGCCCGTGCTGTGCGGCGTGCGGCTCGGCGTGCGGCGGGGAGAACGCATCGCCCTGACCGGGCCGAACGGCGGCGGCAAGTCCACGCTGCTGGGCGCTGTGCTCGGCACCCTGCCGTGCAGCGGCGCCGTGCGCTGGGGACCGGGCCTGAGCGTGTACGCGGCGGGCCAGCACGCCGAGGAGCTATCCGGCCTACGGACCGTGGCGGACGCGCTGCTGGACGCCAACCCGGACCTCACCCCACACCAGCTGCACGAGGTCGC
The DNA here is from genome assembly GCF_014647075.1 of Deinococcus aerophilus. Taxonomy (NCBI): domain Bacteria; kingdom Thermotogati; phylum Deinococcota; class Deinococci; order Deinococcales; family Deinococcaceae; genus Deinococcus; species Deinococcus aerophilus. Next base: position 40,326 of record NZ_BMOM01000005.1, read on the forward strand.
GGCGGGGCTGGAACTGCCCGGTGGCCCGGCCTTTGCGCTCGCGGATCTGTCGGGCGGGCAGCGCACCCGCCTGAGTCTGGCCCGCCTGAGCGTGACCCGGGCGCAGGTGCTCGTGCTGGACGAGCCGACCAACCACCTGGACCTCCGCGCGATCGAGGCCCTGGAAACGTTGCTGCTGGGCTTTCCCGGCACCGTGCTGCTGGCCAGCCACGACCGCGCACTGACCGGGCGGGTGGCGACACGCATCTGGGAGGTGGGCAGGGGCGAGGTTCAGGAGGTGTGAGGGTTACTGGAGGCGGTCGCTCTTGGCCAGATTGTGGCGCGCACACAGCAGCTGAACGTTGTGTGCCGTGAGCGACGTGCCTCCCCAGGCGTACGGCAGGATATGGTCAAAGTGCAGCTCGTCGGTGGCCCCGCACTGTACGCACGCCCCGCCGTCGCACTTCCAGACCTCCACCTTGACGTGGGCGGGAATGGTCCACCGTCTTGCGGTCATGTCGCGCGGGGCGTCGTGCCCCTCGCAGAAAAGCACGGTCCCGTCGGCGCTGGATAAACTCAGTCGGTGGCTCCCTGCACGGCCACGGCCGGCGGCGTGCGGCGCAACACCGACCAGATCAGCAGCGTGCCCGCCACCGAGAAGGCCGCGCCCATCAGGAAGGCCGCGCCCGGCACGCGCACCTCCGCTCCCCCACCGTTGAAGTACGCGAACACGGCGGTGGCGATCAGCGGCCCGACCACCCCGACCAGGCTGTTCAAGCTGGTGATCGCGCCCTGCACCCGCCCCTGCTCGGTTTCGTCCACCTGACGGCTGATCAGGCCCTGGATGGCCGGATTGGCGAGGCCGCCGCCCGCCCCCACGACCAGCGAGGCGTACAGCACCGGCGCGCTGCGCGCCACGCTGAGCACCAGAAACTCGGCGGTGGACAGGATCAGCCCGAGCAGAATGGTGCGCCGCTCGCCCAGGGCGCGGATCGCCGGGCCGATCAGACCGCCCTGCACCACCGCCGTCAGCAGGCCGAAGACGGCCAGGGCCGCGCCGTTTTGCAGCGGGGTCCAGCGCAGCACCCCCTCGGTGTACAGCACCCAGGTGCTGAAAATGACCTGCCCGGCCAGGCCCAGCAGCACGAAGGTCAGGGCCAGGTTGCGCAGCAGCGGGTACTCGGTAAGCGCCCGCAGCGGCGTGAACGGATTGAGGTTGCGCCGCTGCAGCCGCTTGCCGCGGGCAGAGGCCGGCAGCGATTCGGGCAGCACGAAAAAGCCATACAGCAGATTCAGGCCGCTCAGGGCCGCCGCCGCCAGGAACGGCACCCGCAGGCCATATTCGCCCAGCACCCCGCCCAGCGCCGGACCCAGGATAAAGCCCACCCCGAAGGTCGCGCCGAGCAGGCCAAAGTTCTTTGCGCGGTCCTGCGGCGCGGTCACGTCTGCGATGTAGGCGTTCGCCACCGTCAGGCTGGCCCCGGTGATCCCGGCGATCAGGCGGCCCACGAGCAGCCACCACAGGCTGGGCGCAAAGTACAGCAGCAGGTAGTCCAGCGTGACCCCCAGCAGGCTCAGCAGCAGCACCGGCCGCCGGCCGTAGCGGTCGCTGAGGGTACCCAGAATCGGCGCGAAAACAAACTGCATCACCGCGTAGGCGGCGGTGAGCAGCCCGATGTCGCGCGCGCCCGCCACCTCCGAGCCGGCAAGGTCCTTGACCAGCCCCGGCAGCACCGGAATGATCAGTCCGATGCCCATGATGTCGATCAGGGCAGTGATCAGAATGAAGATCAGGGCGGCGGGGCGTCGTGACATGGCAACCTCGGGCGCGAGAAGGGGAAAACAGGTGAGGAAACAGCACGACGCCAGACCGCTGGCACACCGCGCCGTAATGTAATTACCCGCACGAATTCCGTCAATAACTGAACTGGCCTAAACGTTTCTGGGGTGTGTTGCGGGCCCGGCGGGAAGGCCGTGACCACGGCAGGCCGCCTCCTGGGGGAAGCGGCCTGCCGCAAAAACCGGGCCGAAGGGCTCAGTGGGCTGGGGGCTCAGTAAAAGGTGGTGATGCGCTCCACGCTGTGGCGATGGTGGGGAAAGCCGTCCTCGGCGCGCTTGCCGATGGGCAGCATGCCGGCGAACTGAACGTGCTCGGGCAGGCCCAGCAGCCCGCGCACCTTGTCGGGCTGGAAGCCCAGCATGGGAACGGTGTCATAGCCCAGGCTGCGCGCGGCCACCATCAGGAAGCCGAAGGCGATGTTCGCCTGGCTCAGGCCCCACTGACCGCGCTGGGCCACGTCCTGGGCTCCAAAGGCACCTTCAAAAGTCTTGCGCTGGCCGCTGCGGCCCTCTTCACCCATGCCGGGGTGCGCGGTTTCCTCCACCGTGTTCAGGGTGTCTTCCATATCGCTGTAAACGACGATCACGGCGGGCGCGTTTGTGACCTGGCCCTGGCCATAGGCGGCGGCCTGCAGCTCGGCCTGGAGTTCAGGGTTCTGGATCACGGCAAAGCGCCACGTCTGGGCATTCCAGGCGCTGGGGGCCAGGCTGGCCAGGCGCAGGATTTCGCGCAGGTCATCCTGGTTCATGGGCTCGGGCAGATACTTGCGAATGCTGCGGCGGCTCTCGATGGCTTCGGTGACACTCAGGGGACGGGAAGTGGTCGCGGTCATGTCCGCAACGCTACCCTCACCACTTTGAAATGTCAAGCGGTGTAACGTTCACCCCAGTTTAGTTGGCGTTTAGGTGTAGAATCCGGACATGAATCCCGAACACACCGCCTCTGGACATGGCAACTTCTGCCCGGTCTACCGGGCCATCGGCGTGTTGCAGGAGAAGTGGGTGTTGCACATCGTCCGCTCTCTGCTGGACGGCGAGAAGGGCTTTAACGAGCTGGCGCGTGCGGTGGGCGGGTGCAACAGCGCCACGCTGACCCAGCGCCTGGAACACCTGGAAGCGCTCAGAATCATCAGCAAGCGCACCGAGGACACCCACGGCAAGCTTGCCCGCAGCGTGTATACCCTGACCTCCGCCGGCCGTGAGTTGCAGGGCGTGATCGACGCCATCGACACCTGGGGGCGTGCCAACCTGCAAGAGGAGAAGCCCCAGCTCCAGCCGGCCTGAACTTGGACCCTGTGGCCCGGCGTGAATGAACCCGCAAGCCCGGCCCCGACCCGGCCGGTTTACGCTGGGGCATGAGTCTCAAGGACAACTTCACGCCCGACGAATGGTTCAAGATCATGGCCGGCCCCGGACGGGCAGGCGCGGCAGTGGTGGCTGCCAGTCCCAGCGGCCTGACCGGCCTGCTCGCCGAGGCCCAGGCCATTGCGGCTGCCGTGCGCGAGAGCGTGAGCCGCGAGGGACGTACCCCCCTCATGGAGGCCATGGCCGCCGACCTGCTGGGACAGCCCGCTGCCAAAGCGCCCGAGGCCGACCCCGCCCGCAACCTCGATGAGGTCCGCGCCCAGAGCCTGGAAGCGGTGCGGCAGGCGATGTGGCTGGTGGATGCCAAGACCAGCGCACAGGACGCCGCCGCGTACCGGGACATGCTCCTGAGCGTGGCCCAGCGCACCGCCGAGGCGGCCAAGGAAGGCGGCTTTCTGGGCTTCGGCGGTGAGCGGGTCAATGACAGGGAACGCGCCGTTCTGGACGAACTCCGTTCGGTGATCGGCGGCCCGGAGCAGGAGCCCAGGCGGGCGGTGGTGACCCACGAAACACCCCCGGAGACGCTTCCCGAACCCGCCCCCGACGGTTCGGGCAACAGCAACTGAGGCGTACCAGAGGCCCGCCGGCCATTCCCCTCCCCTGTCCCGGGGAGGGTTCTTTCTGTGTGCCCACAGCCCGCAGTCCCGTACTCCGCCGCTGGGCCGCCTGCTATGCTGCTTCCACGGCGGACGGCAACTGGCGCTGAACGTGGGACCACCACGGGGGAGCCGTTCGGAACACCAAGATGGATCGCGCGCCTGGGTCGGACGGCCGCCGCACACGCGGCGCGTCCGCAGTTCTCTATGACAGGAGGCGGGGCATGAGCAGACGGGCTTTGATTTCAGTGAGTGACAAGACCGGCGTGGTGGAGTTCGCGCGGTCCCTTTCGCAGCGGGGCTGGGAACTGCTCAGCACCGGCGGCACCTTCACGGCGCTCTCGCAGGCCGGGGTGCCGGTCACGGCGGTCAGCGACGTGACCGGCTTTCCCGAGATGCTGGGCGGCCGGGTCAAGACGCTGCATCCGGCGATCCACGGCGGCATTCTGGCCCGGCGCGAGGCCGGACACCTCGCCGAGCTGGAGGCGCAGGGGCTGGACACCATTGACCTGGTGTGTGTCAACCTGTACCCCTTCCGCGAGACGGTGGCGCGCGGCGCCCCCGATGCCGAGGCCATCGAGAACATCGATATTGGCGGCCCGGCCATGATCCGCTCGGCGGCCAAGAACCATGCGGGCGTGCTGGTGCTCGTGGACCCGGCCGACTACGGCGTGGCCCTGCAGGAGGAGGTGCCCGCCAGCGAGCGCCGCCGCCTGGCCGCCAAGGCCTACCGCCACACCTCCGAGTACGACGCGGCCATCACCGCGTACCTGGCAGGAGAGTCGGACGAATTGCCCACACAGCTGCCGCCCACGCTGGACCTGCACCTGTCGCGGGTTGCCGAGGTACGCTACGGCGAGAACCCGCACCAGCCGGGCGCGGTCTACCGCTGGGGCGGAGCGAGCGGTCCGGTGCTCGACGCCCGCGTGGTGGCGGGCAAGCCCATGAGCTTCAACAATTACGCCGACGCCGACGCGGCCTGGGCCCTGTGCCAGGAACTGGGCGCACAGGAAGAAGGAGTCGTGTGTGTGGCGGTCAAGCACGGCAATCCCTGCGGTGTGGCGCGGGCCGACGACGCGCGGGCCGCGTGGGAACTGGCGCGCGACGCCGACACCCTGAGCGTCTTCGGCGGGGTCGTGGCCCTGAACGGCACGGTGGACCTCACGGCGGCCCAGGCGATGCGCGGCACCTTTCTGGAAGTTCTGATCGCGCCCGACGTGACGCCCGAGGCGGTCGGGTGGTTCGCCGCCAAGAAGCCGGACCTGCGCGTTCTGATCGCCGGACCCTCGGCCCGGATCAGCGTGCTGGACCTGCGCCCGCTGGCCGGTGGGTTCGCCGTGCAGGAGCGCGACGCCCGGCCCTGGGATGACCTGTGTCCCGAGGTGGTCACCCGGCGTCAGCCGCGCGAGGAAGAATGGAACGATCTGCGCTTCGCGTGGGGCGTGGTCAAGCATGCCCGCAGCAACGCGGTGGTGCTGGCCCGCGGCGGCGTGACGGTGGGCCTGGGTGCGGGGGCGGTCAGCCGCATCTGGGCCGCCGAACGCGCCGTGGCGAACGCGGGCGGGCGCGCACACGGCGCGTCGCTGGCCTCGGAGGCCTTCTTTCCCTTCGATGATGTGGTGCGGCTGGCCGCGGGCGCGGGGGTCACGGCCATCCTGCAACCCGGCGGCGCCAAGCGTGACCCCGAAGTGGTTGCCGCCGCCGACGAACTGGGCCTGAGCATGGTCTTTACCGGCTCACGGCACTTCCGGCACTAGGGTGGAAGCGATGTCCGACGCCCACCCCTCCGCCGGTTCGCCGCTGCTGGGCAAACCCCTGGCCGACGGGGTGCTTCAGGGGGTGCGCGAAGCGCTCACACAGTGGAGCGGCATGGAGCCTCCCTTCCGGCCCCATCTCGTCAGCGTGCTGGCCTCCGACGACGACGCCTCCCGGGTCTACGTGGACAGCAAGGCGCGGCGGGCGCGGCGGCTGGGCGTGGACTTCAGCGTGCGGGACCTGGGGGCCACCACCTCGCAGGAACAGCTGGAAGCGGCCCTGCGGGAACTCTCACAGGACGAGGCGGTACACGGCGTCGTGCTGGAGCTGCCGCTGGCCGCCGGCCTGGACGCAGACGCGGCGCTGCTGTGCGTGGCCCCGCGCAAGGACGTCGAGGGGCTGACGCCCGCCAACCTTGCCCTGATCGCCGCAGGCCGGGAGACCGAGGCCCTGCTGCCCCCCACGCCACGCAGCGTGCGCTTTCTGCTGCGGCGCGCGCTGGGCGACGACCTGCGTGGCCGGCGGGTGGCGGTGATCGGACCGGGCCGCACGGTGGGCCGCCCGCTGACCTTCATGCTGAACAACCGGGGCGTGACCGTCACGCTGTGCAACGAACATACCCGTGACCTGACCGGGGCCCTTGCCCCCCAGGACGCCGTGGTGGTCGCCGTGGGCCACACCGGACTGCTGCATGCCGGACACCTCCAGGCCCATCACGTGGTGATTGACGCCGGGATCAATGTTCAGGCGGACGGCACCGTGGTGGGCGACGCCCAGGCGGGGCTGCCTGTGCGCGCCCAGACTCCGGTGCCCGGCGGCGTGGGTCCGCTGACCAGCGCCCTGATGTACCAGAATCTGGTGCGGGCCGTGAAGCTGCAACGCGGCGAGGCGGTAGAATAGGGCTCTATGCCCGCTTCCAGCCATCTGAACCACTCAGGAACGAATGACTGTTGAATCCAGGCGCGGTTCATGCTGAGGGCCGCTTTCCTGACCGACGCGCCGCGTGTGGCGGGCAGCGAGGTCTGGCTGCTGGAAGTGCTGCCCCGGCTGGCCCATTACGGAATCCAGTCCAGCGTCTTCCTCCCGAATGCGGAGGCGCTGAACGAAATGGCGGCCCGACTGACCGCGGCGGGCGTGGTCGTGAACCGGTTCACGCATCCCAGCACGTTGCCCGCTCAGACCGCGGGCTTTGACGTGCGCGTGGTGCAGGCGTGGTCTCCAGGCACGTACACGAAGCTGCTGCCCGCCCTGGCTGCGCCGCGCGTGGTCATCGTCCATGACCAGCCGGATTACCACTACCCCCTGGGTTTGCGCGCCCTGTACCGCGAGATCTACCGCTACACCAAGGCCCATCCGCAACGCAATGCCGAGCGGATCGTCACGGTGTCGGACTGGGCCCGCGACTTTTTGCAGCGGCTGGGCGGAGGTGAGGTGGTGGGGCTGCGCAACGGTGTGGACCCCCAGCGTTTTCATCCGGCGACCGCTGAGGAGCGCCTGCGCCTGCGCTCGGAACTGGGCTTTGACCGCTTTACGGCGCTCGTGCCGGGCCGCTTCGCTCCTGAAAAGAACCAGCTGGCGGCGGTCCTCGCCGCACGGCACGCCCGGAAGCTGGACTTCGTGTTTGTCGGCGATATGGACTCCGGGACGGGCACGCTCGCGCGGCGCCTGGCCCAGACGCTGCAGCTGAACAACGTGCGCTTTCTGGGCCGCCGCTGGGACATGCCCGAGCTGTACCGCGCGGCGGACGCGCTGCTGCAGCCCACCCGGTCCGAGAACCAGTCGCTGGTCACGCTGGAGGCCATGGCCTCGGCGCTGCCGGTGGTCACCACGCCCATTCCTGCGCAGGCCGAGCTGATTCAGGACGGGCGGGGCGGCCTGCTGGTGCCGCCGCGTCCGGCCCTGCTCGCCCTGGCCCTGAACGCCCTGGCGCGGCATCCAGAGCGTACCCGCGTTCTGGGCGAAGCTGGCCGCCAGCACGTGCTGGCCCACCACACGCTGGAGCACACCGCCGCCGGGGTGGCCCGCATGCTTCAGGACACCGCCGACCTTTTCCGCTGAGTTCCCTCAGACCCCGGAGCGGGGGGGCGTGCCCACGGCGGCAGGCCAGCGGTAGTCCTCGGGAGGAAACTGCGCCCGGTCCTGCGTGGTCGTGACATAGGAACTGCGGCCCAGGTACACGGCGGCCTCACCGGTAAACAGCCGCTGACGGTCATAGGCCTCGGGATCGTGCCGCACCTCCAGCACCTCGCCCACGAACAGATCATGGTCCCCGGTGGGAACGGTCTGGGTGACCCGGCACAGGTAATGCAGGTAGGCACCCGCCACGGCGAGCGGGGCGTCCGGCAGGGTGTCCAGGCCCAGGCGGGCAAACTTGTCTGCCTCTCCGGGCGGCCGGTCGTGCAGGGACAGTGCGCCCGTGCCCTGCACCGCGCGGGCCTGCGCGGCGGGCAGAAAGTTGATGCCAAAGGTGCCCGAACCCACCACCAGCGGGTGGGTCGCCCGTTCCCGTCCGATCAGCACGCCGTACAGCGGTGGCTGGGCGCTCAGGGCTGTATGCCAGCCCGCCGCCATCACGTTGCGCACCCCGGCGTGTTCGGCGGTGACCAGCGCCACGGTGCCGGGGTAGTACCCGAAGAACTGCGTGCTTACTTCGCTCAACATGGCGGCAGCATACGGGGTGGGCACCGTGGCCGGCTGCCCTGGGGCGCCGCCACACGACTTGCCCATCCGGCTTCCCCATATCCTGTGCCCCATGTCTACCGTGACCCGGATTGCTCCCAGCCCCACCGGCGACCCCCACGTGGGAACCGCCTATATCGGCCTGTTCAACCTCGTGCTCGCGCGGCAGGGCGGCGGCAGGTTCATCCTGCGCATCGAGGACACCGACCGCAACCGCTACGTGCCCGACAGCGAGAAACGCATCTTTCAGATGATGCAGTGGCTGAACCTGACCCCCGACGAATCGCCCCTGCAGGGCGGAGAGAACGGCCCGTACCGCCAGAGCGAACGCTTTGACCTGTACGGCGAGTACGCCCGGCAACTCGTGGAGAGCGGCCACGCCTACTACGCCTTCGAGACGGCCGAGGAACTCAGCGCGCTGCGCGAGCGGGCGCAAGCGGGCGGCGGCGTGATCGCCGTGCCCAGCCGCGATCTGGACCCGGCAGAGGCGCGGCGGCGCGTGGAGGCCGGAGAGGCCGCCGTGGTGCGCCTGAAGGTGCCGCGCGAGGGCGAGACGGTCGTGCATGACCGGCTGCGCGACCCGATTCATTTCCAGAACGCCGAGATCGACGACAAGGTGCTGCTCAAGGCCGACGGGTATCCCACCTACCACCTCGCCAACGTGGTGGACGACCGCCTGATGGGGGTGACCCATGTGGTGCGCGCCGAGGAATGGATTACCAGCACGCCCATTCACGTGCTGCTGTACCGCGCTTTTGGCTGGCCGGAGCCGGTCTTTGCCCACATGCCGCTGCTGCGCAACGCCGACAAATCCAAGATCAGCAAGCGCAAGAACCCCACCAGCGTCGAGTGGTACATGAACCAGGGCTACCTGCCCGAGGCCATGCTGAACTTCCTGGCAACCATGGGCTGGACCCATCCGGACGGGCAGGAGATCTTCGATCTGGCCGAGTTCCAGCGGGTCTTCCGGCTGGAGGACGTCACGCTGGGCGGTCCGGTCTTCGATCAGGACAAGCTGCGCTGGTACAACGGCAAGTACCTGCGCGAGGTGCTGAGTGAGGAAGAGGTGGTCCGGAAGCTGCATGACTTCCTGCAGGCCCACAAATCCGAACTTCCGCTGGACGGGTACTTCCGCGCCGTGACCCGACTGATGATTCCGCGCATCGAGGTCTTCAGCGAATTTCTGGACAAAACCCCCTACTTCTGGTCCGAGGACTACCCGGTGAACGAGAAGGCGCAGAAGGCCATGGACGGCGCCCGGGACCTGCTGCCCGAACTCGCCGACCGCCTCAAGAACCTCCCCACCTTCGACGCCGCGGGCCTGAGCGCGATGTTCCACGCCTTTGCCGAGGAAAAGGGCCTGAAGCTGGGCAAGGTGATGCCCCCGGTGCGCGCCGCCGTTGCCGGAACGCTGGAAAGTCCCGACCTGCCACAGATGCTTGAAGCGCTGGGCCGGGACCGGGTGGTGGCGCGGGTATCGCGGGCCGCCGGCTGAGGGCCGGAATTGCGGAACGGCACCTGTTCCGTGGCCCCGCTGCACGGCCAGTCCCGGACAGCAGGGCTGGCCAGTGGGTAGAATGCAGCCAAACGCTCGTTAGGAGGAAGAATGGCTATGGAAGACCGTCGGATCAGGGTCCTGATCGCCAAACCCGGAATGGATGGACACGACCGGGGCGCGAAGGTGGTGGCGCGGGCACTGCGCGACGCAGGCATGGAAGTGGTGTACACCGGGCTGCGTCAGACCGCCGAGATGATCGTGAACGCCGCCGTGCAGGAGGACGTGGACGCCATCGGCCTGAGCGTGCTGTCGGGCGCGCACATGCACTACTTCCGCGAGGTGATGGCGCTGCTCAAGGACAAGGGAGCGCAGGACATCATCGTGTTCGGCGGCGGCATCATTCCCGATCAGGACCTGCCCCAGCTCGAGGAACTGGGTGTGGGCCGGGTATTCACGCCGGGAGCGAGCACCGAGGACGCCGCCGGTTACCTGCGCGAAGCGGTCACCCAGCGCTGGCAGGCGCAGGGCGAGGGGTGAAGATTTCCCCCGGCGTCTGGAGGTGTGCTTTGGTGGGCGGCCCGGTCCCCGACGTCCGTTCCCTTTCACATGAGCCATGAGTGAGGCCGCCCCGGCTCCCGCCGCCGCCCCCCGGCTGGAGCCGGGGCGGCTATTGCCGCTGTACTCGGCGCAGGCGCTCGCCACCGGGGCGACCACGGTCAGCACCGTGCTCGCCAGCATCATCATGGGCAGCCTGGGCCGCGAGAGCCTCTCCGGGTTGCCCAGCACGCTGATCAGCGCGTCGGCAGCGGTATCGGCCGGGGCCTTCGGGGCACTGATGCTGCGCTCGGGACGCCGGCTGGGGCTGGGGCTGGCCTTCTCGCTGGGGGCACTGGGCGCGGTGCTGGGCTTTGTGGGTGGAAAGACGGGCCTGACGTCCGTGTTTCTGCTGGGGGCGTGCATGATGGGCGCGGCGCAGGGCGGCTACCAGCAGGCCCGCTACGCGGTCGCCGAGAGCGTGCCCGAGGCGCGCCGGGGCACGGCCCTGGGCGCCCTGATGCTGATGAGCGTGCTGGGCTCGTTCCTGATGACCGGGGCCTCCCGGCCCATCGAGCGGCTGGCCGTGACCCTGGGCACCACACCCGAGGTCGTCGGCTGGCTGGTCGGCGGCGGACTGCTGGGGGTGGCCGCGCTGCTGATGCTGGTCTGGACCCCGCTGCGTGATCCCGTGGCGGCCAAAGCCACCGTGCGCCGAAGTCTGAGCTTTGCCCAGACCTTCCAGATTCCCGGCGTGCGCAGCACCGCGCTGGCGCTCGCGACCGCCCAGGGCCTGATGGTCACGCTGATGAGCCTCACGCCGCTGCGGGCGCACCACATGGGCATAGACCACACGGGCATCGCCGCGCTGATCAGCGGACACGTGCTGGGCATGTTCGGCTTCGGCTGGCTGACCGGCCCGCTGATTGACCGGCTGGGCGTGCGCGTGGGTTATGTGGGCGGGGCCGCACTGCTCGCGGCGGCGGCCCTGAGCGCTCCGCTGCCCGGCACGGCGGCGCTGGGCATCAGCATGTTTCTGCTGGGTCTGGGGTGGAACCTGGCCTTCGTGAGCGGCAGCAAGTCCCTGACCCGCTTTCCGGCGGCGCAGGGCGTGACCGATGGCCTGGGGTATGTGGCGGCGGGCGTGGGCACGCTGGCCGGCGGCTTTGTGATCGCCCGCGCCGGCTTTCCGCTGCTCGCGCACGTCTGCGCCGCCGTTGCGCTGCTGCCGCTGCTGAGCGCGTGGCGGGCCGGACGGCCGGCAGGGGCCCCATGAACGCCGCCGAGACGCGCGCGCTGCTCACGGCCCTGAACGCGGCCCTGGACCGGGGGCAGCGCGCCGCCTTCGCCACCGTGGTGGGCGTGCAGGGCAGCGCCTACCGCCGCGAGGGCACCCGCATGCTGGTCCTGGACGACGGCGCGCAGGTGTGCATGCTCTCGGGCGGCTGCCTGGAGGCCGAGGTGGTGGAGGTCGCGCTGGAGGTCATCCGCACCGGCACGCCCACCGTGACCCACTACGACCTCTCGGAGGACGCCACCTGGGGCCTGGGCATCGGCTGCGGCGGCAGCGTGGACGTGCGCGTGGAGCGGGTGAACCCGCAAGACCCGGTCACGGCGGCGTGGCTCTCGGCGCTGCGCGGCGGCGAACCGGCTGCCCTGGCCGTGCCGCTGACCGGAGAGGGCCGGATGTTCATCCCACCCGGCGGAGCGGTAACGGGCGGGCTCTCCCCCGCCGCGCTTCAGGAGTTTGCCGTAACGGTCGCCCGCGAGCGGCTGACCAGCCTGGAGCCGCGCGCCGTGACCGTGACCGCGCCCGATGGAACGCCGGTCTTTATCGACGTGAACACGCCCCCGCCCGTGCTCGTCCTGTACGGCGCCGGGCACGACGCCCTGCCGCTGGCCCGGGGCGCGCACGACCTGGGTTACGAGGTTCACGTGATTGATCCGCGCGCCGCCTACCTCACGCCGGGACGCTTTCCGGGGGCGACACTGCACGACCTCGCCCCCGAGGAACTGGACCGCTTCACGCCGCCCGCGCGGGCGCACCTCATGATCATGAACCACCACCTGGACCGCGACCGCACCTGCCTGCACCACGCGCTGAAGTCCGGGGCCGCCTACGTGGGCGTGCTGGGACCGCTGAGCCGCGCCCAGGGCCTGCTGGAAGAACTGGTGGCCGGCGGCGTGACCTTCAGCGCCGCCGAACTGGGCCGCCTGCGCGCGCCGGTGGGCCTGCGTCTGGGCGCCGAGGCTCCCGAGGAGGTGGCCCTGAGCATCCTCGCCGAACTGATGGCGTGGCGGCGCGGCTACGACGGCAGCTTTCTCAGCGGGCACGCCGGGCGCATCCACGACGCCCAGACGCACGCGGCCAGCCCCCTGCCGCACGCACCGTCCCCGGACCAGTAACCCCCCGCCGGGCGGCCCAGCCTGTTCAATGGGGCATGAGCGCCCTCCACTTCACGCCCACCAGCGACCTCAGCGACGCGCATCCCCAGGCCCAGGTCTTCGCGCCCGTCTTCCGCGACTTCGGAGGACGGGCGCGGTTTTCTGGGCCCGCCGTGACCCTGCGGGTCTTTGAGAACAACGCCCTGGTGCGCTCCACCCTGGAAACACCCGGAGAGGGCCGCGTGCTCGTGGTGGACGGCGGCGGCAGCCTGAGCTGCGCCCTGGTGGGCGACCAGCTGGCGGGGCTGGGCGTGCAAAACGGCTGGGCCGGCATCATCGTCTACGGCTGTGTGCGCGACACGGCGCAGATTGCCACCATGCCCATCGGCATCCGGGCGCTCGCTGCCCACCCCCGGCGCAGCGGCAAGGCCCAGGACGGCGAGCGCGACGTGCCGCTGACCTTCGCGGGCGTGACCGTGCGGCCCGGCGATACCGTTCATGCCGACGAGGATGGTGTTCTGCTCTTATAAAGGACCCGGAGGGCGGGCCGTCTCTGTGTTCTCCGTGTTCGGGGTCAGTGTGCATTACCCTGGACCCCGTGACCCCGCCGCCCCCCTCCCGTCCCGTCAAACCGCTGTGGGTGGCGCTGGGGGTTGTGCTGTGCGGCATGGGGGTGGTGGGCCTGATCCTGCCGGGCTTTCCGGGAACGGTGTGGTTCGTGCTCGCCGCCGCCTGCTTTTCGCGGGGCGATCCGCGCTGGGAAGCGTGGCTGCTGTCGCGGCCCGTGGTCGGCGGTCTGGTGCGGGATTACCGCACCGGACAGGGAATGCCGCTGCGCGCCAAGTGGATCGCCTGCGCGTGCATCGTGGCCGCCGTGGCCCTCAGCCTGGGGCGCATTCCCGTGCTGGTGGGTCAGGTGGGCTGGGTGGCGGCCGGTCTGGTGGGCATTCTGTACATCACCCTGCGGGTCCCCACCAAACGCCAGGGCCTTCCGGCCGACCGCTGACCTGACCACCCACCTCTGAGCGCGGGGCCAGGACGCCCTGTCACGGGGGAAGCCAGAGTCACGGCGGAAGCCAGAAGAAAGACCTCTCCCCGTGTGGAGAGAGGTTCGGCAAGATCGGTGGGGAGGGTGCTTAGCGCGCCCGCAACACGTTCGTTACCCAGGCGTCCACCAGCCGCTGGGGGTTGGCACTCAGGCCGGGCTTGACCGGAGACAGCTCCGGCTGGGCCGCGAACTTGAACACCGCGTCCAGCGGCGTGCCGCCCACGGCGGGATAGATCCACATGCGTGTGGGGATGTCGGCCTGCACGTCCCGGCCCAGCATGAAATCCACGAACTTGCGGGCCAGGACGGGCTGTTTGGTTCCCTTCAGAATGCCCACGCCTTCGAGTTGCAGCCACGTGCTGCCCGGCAGGAACAGGTTGGCGGTGGGGGCCTGGGCGGGCAGCTTTTTCGGATCGTAGCCGTCGGCGTAGTAGACCTCGGCCGCCGGGCTGCTGGCATACGACAGCACGATGGGGTAGCGGCCTCCGTTGCGGGAGAACTCCTTGTAATACGCGTCGTTCCAGCCGCGCGTGACCTTCAGGCCGTTCTGCCGGGCCGTCTTCCACCAGCTCCAGGCGTCCGCCTCGCCGTAATGGTTCACGGTGGCAAGCAAGAAGGCCAGGCCGGGGCTGCTCGTGGCCGGACTTTCCACCACGGTCAACCGGGCGTAGGTGGGGGATTTCAGGTCGTCGAGCGTTCTGGGCAGGGCCAGGCCCGCTTTCTGAAACCACGCGCGGTCGTAGTTGAGCGCGACGTGGCCGTAGTCCACCGTGTTCAGCAGGCCCGCGTCGTCCAAACGGTAAGTGGCCGGCACCCCGGCCAGGGCGGGCGATTTGTACGGCAACAGCAGGTCGGCGCTGCGGGCGCGGGCCAGCAGGCTGTTGTCCAGGCCGTACACCACGTCGGCGACCGGGGCGCGGCGGGTCAGAATCAGGCGGTTCAGGAGTTCCCCGGCGTCGCCGCCCTTCACAAAGCGCACCCGGGCGTTGTTGGCCGCCTCGAAGCCGGCCACCAGTTTCTTGTCCACGTCGAAGGAGTCGTGGGTGATCACGGTCAGGGTGGTCTGGGCCCCCGCCAGCCCGGTCAGAAGAAATGCCATGAAAACTACGGATCTACGCATAAAAAAGCCCCCTCGCGTCACGAGGGGAAGCGGGGGCAACGCTGGAAGCACGGCTTCCGGGTTGCCGGTCACGCTCCCTCCGCCGGTATGACCCGGATCAGGTTCGTTGGGGTATCTCTCAGCCCGCCCGTAAGCAGGCACCCCCGGTGACGCGGCCGCAGGATAGCAAAGCCGGCGGCCGCAGAAGCGTGCCGCGCGCCCGTTTCGCGGGTGTCCGGCGGATCAGAACAACCAGCCCGGCGGGTGGGTGGCCGCAGTAGCGTGGATGGGTGAGCCTTCCTGAAGCCCAGAGCGCCCCGCGACCACGCCGGCCCACCGCCGCTCCACTGCTGATTCTGGGACTGGTGCTTGTGGCCCTGAACCTGCGTCCGGCCATCGCCGGCTTTGGGCCGTTGCTGGGAGAGGTTCAGGACGAATTCCGGGTCAGCGCAGCCACCCTGAGCCTGCTGAGCACGCTGCCGCTGCTGTGCTGGGGGGTGCTCGCCCCGCTGGCTCCGCTGCTCAGCCGCCGCTACAGCAACGAGACCATCATCCTGTGCGCCACGGCCCTGATCGCTGCCGGCAGCGTGCTGCGGGTCGGGGCCACGCTGCCGGTGATCCTGGGGGGCACGGTGCTCGTCGGCGCGGGCATCGCCCTGAACAACGTGCTGTTGCCCAGCCTGATCCGGCGCGACTACCCCCAGCGGGTCGGCCCCATGACCGGGCTGTATACGCTGGCGGTGGTGGGCGGCGCGACCCTGGCCTCGGGACTGGCGGTGCCGCTGCAGACCGCCTTCGGGGGGGGGTGGCGCTCCTCGGTGGCGGTGTGGACCGGGCTGGCCGTGGTCGGCACGCTGGCGTGGTGGCCCGCGGTGCGCGGGCGCCAGACCCATGCCCGCGCCCTGAACACCGGGGGCCCCTCCGTGTGGCGCAATCCCTACGCCCTGCCGGTGACACTGTTCATGGGGCTGCAGGCCCTGGTGTTCTTCACGTGGCTGACCTGGCTGCCCCGGGTGCTGCAGGACAGCGGATTCGGCGCGGCGCAGGCAGGGCTGTGGCTGGCGCTGGCGAACGTGGTGCAGCTTCCCTTCACGCTGGCGGTGCCCATTCTGGCGGCGCGGCCCCGGCTGCTCGTCCCGCTGGCGGTCGTCACGGCGCTGTTCGGCGCGGCGGGAGTGCTCGGGCTGCTGCTCGCCCCCGCCACCCCGCTGCCGTGGATGCTGCTGCTGGGGGCCGGAGCCGGCAGCACCTTTCCCCTGGCCCTGATGTTCATCGCAGTGCGCGCCGCCCACCCGGCACAGGTACCGCAGCTCTCGGCGCTGGCCCAGGGCTTCGGCTACGTCGTGGCGGCGGCCGGTCCCTTCGTCTTCGGAGCGCTGCACGACTGGACCGGAGACTGGCACGCCCCACTGATCTTTCTGCTCGTCTGCACCGTTCTGGTGGGCGTGAGCGGGATCGCCTCCGGGCGGAGCCGCCAGGCGTAGGGCGCCCCGGCCAGCTGGCGCCGCCCTTGACCCCCCGGCCCGCACCGCCCTTACACTGGTGAATGCACGCTTCTGCACGCCGGAGGTCCGGACGTACCACCTGACGCTGGGCCACCGACATTTCAGTTTTCCCGATCTGCGCGCCGTCATGGGCTGTGCCAGTCCGCCCAAATCCGGGGACGAGCTGGCCGGGCTGGCCGCGGGCAGCGCCGCGGAACGGGAAGCCGCGCGCCAAGTCCTGGCCGACCTGCCGCTGACCGTGTTTCTGGAAGACCCGCTTGTTCCCTACGAGACCGACGAGGTAACCCGCCTGATCGTGGACAGCCACGATGCGGCGGCCTTGGCTCCCGTGTCCGGGCTGAGCGTGGGCGAATTCCGCGACTGGCTGCTGGGCGACCACGCCACTCCACAGAGCCTCGCGGCGCTGGCCCCCGGCCTGACGCCCGAGATGGTGGCCGCCGTGGGCAAGCTGATGCGGGTGCAGGACCTGGTGCTCGCCGCGTCGAAGGTGGAGGTGGTCACGCGCTTTCGCACCACGTTGGGGCTGCGGGGCCGCTTCAGCACGCGCCTGCAGCCCAACCACCCCACCGACGACCCGCGCGGCATCCTGGCGAGCACCCTGGACGGGCTGATGTTCGGCTGCGGCGACGCCGTGATCGGCATCAATCCGGCGCTGGACAGCGTGGAGAGTTGTGTGGGCCTGCTGCGCCTGCTCGACGACTTCCGCCGGAGCACCGGCGTGCCCACCCAGAGCTGTGTGCTCACGCATGTAACCAACACCCTGCAGGCCATGGAGCGCGGCGCTCCGGTGGATCTGGTGTTTCAGAGCGTGGCGGGCACGCAGGCCGCCAACGCGGGCTTCGGCATCGATCTGGCGCTGCTGGACGAGGCCCACGCGGCGGCGATGGACCTGCGGCGCGGCGCCGACCTGTCCGGGGGCTTCGGGGACAACGTGATGTATTTCGAGACGGGCCAGGGCAGCGCCCTGTCGGCCGGTGCCCACCACGGCGTGGACCAGGGCACGCTGGAAGCCCGCGCCTACGCGGTGGCGCGGCGCTACCGGCCGCTGCTCGTCAACACGGTGGTCGGCTTTATCGGCCCCGAGTACCTGATGGGCGGCAAGCAGATCATCCGCGCGGGCTTGGAAGACCACTTCTGCGGCAAATTGCTGGGCCTGCCCATGGGCTGCGACGTCTGCTACACCAACCACGCCGATGCCGATGGAGACGACATGGACGCGCTGCTCACCCTGCTGGGCGCGGCGGGCGTGACCTTCATCATGGGCGTACCGGGCGGAGACGACATCATGCTGAATTACCAGTCCACCTCCTTCCACGATGCGTGGTACCTGCGCCGGCTGTTTGACCGCTCGCCCGCTCCCGAGTTCGCCGCGTGGCTGGAGACGGTGGGCCTGAGCCAGGGCGGAGCGCTGACGTTGCCGGAGCGGGCACAGCTGCGCGGTCTGATGAACACGGCCGAGCTGAGCTGATGGCCGACCGTCCGGACGCCCCCGACCTGACTCCTTGGACCTTTCTGCGCGAGTTCACCGACGCCCGCATCGCGCTGGGCCGTGCCGGAACCTCGCTGCCCACGCGCGAGCTGCTCGCCCTGAACGCGGCGCACGCGGCGGCGCGCGACGCTGTGCAGGTGGCGGCCGATTTCGGGCCGCTGGCCGGAGCCCTGAGGGACGCCGGAGAGGCTGTTGTTCAGGTCCACAGCCGCGCCGCAGACCGCGCCGAGTACCTGCGCCGCCCGGACCTGGGCCGGACCCTGGCCCCGGACGGTGTTGCGGCGCTGGAAGAAACGCGGACCGAACCCCCCTCCGACATCGTGATCGTCGTGGCGGACGGCCTCTCGGCGGGGGCAGGGACGCATGTGGGACCGCTGCTCTCCCTCCTGCTGCCCGAACTGCGCAGCGCGGGTTTCAGCGTCGGGCCGGTCGTGCTCGCCCGGCAGGCGCGGGTGGCGCTGGGTGACCCGGTGGCCCTGGCACTGGGCGCACGGCTGGTCCTGGTGCTGATCGGCGAGCGTCCCGGTCTGAGCAGTCCCGACAGCCTGGGCGCGTACCTGACCTTCGGGCCGCAGCCGCATACCCCGGATTCGGCCCGCAACTGTGTGTCCAACATCCGCCCGGCGGGGCTGGACGCGCGGACGGCGGCGTGGCGGCTGCGCCAGCTGATCGGTCAGGCGCTGCGCCGGGAACTCAGCGGCATTGCGCTCAAGGACGAGGGCAGCGACCCGCCGCCGGACTGGGCCCGCCTGCCGCGCGGCTAGACTGCTCCATGTCCACCTTTTACCTGATCGCGTGGCTGGTCGTGCAGGACGAAGGCGGGCGCGTGCTGCTGGGCCGGCGCGACGGCACCGCCCACGCCGACGGAATCTGGGGGCTGCCGGGCGGACGTGTGGAGCGGGGCGAGGGCCTGCGCGAGGCTGCCGTCCGCGAGGCGCGCGAGGAGGTCGGCATCACCGTAGAGGCCTCCTCGCTGACCGCACTGGGTGTGTCCCGCTACGACCAAGGGGGCCTACAGGGCAGCGATGTTCTGTTCCTGAGCCGGCGCTGGACCGGGGAGCCGGCGCCGCTGGACAAGACCTCTGAGATCGGCTGGTTTGCCCCCGGTACCCTGCCCGAAGACTGCCTGCCTTGGCTGCCCGGCGTGCTGGACGCCCACCTGAGGCGCGGCGCCTGGCTGACCGAGCAGCTGGACGGGGTCGCGGGGCTGCGGATTCTCTCCCCCTGAGCGCGGCCCGCCGGCCCCCAGGCGATTTTCCGAGAGGTGTTCCCCCAACAGGCACACCCGTCTCTTGTTGCACCCCCTTCCATCTGAAATACTTCCAGATGGAATGAATACCTCCTCTCCCTCCCCCACCGAGGCCCAGACCGACGCGCTGTATGACCTCGTGCGCCTGACGCTGCGGCTGTCGCGGCGCTTTCGGCAGGCGCTGGACGAACCGCTGGAAACCGCGCTGGGACTGAACACCAAGGAGGTGCTGGTGCTCGCGTCCATCATGGACGGCGCCCAGACGCCCGGCAGCGTCGCCGCCCGCCAGAGCCTGCCCGCCCCCACCGTGACGCGCATCGTGTCCAAGCTGGTGGAGGCCGGGCTGGTGCAGCGCGTCAGCGATCCGGCCGACCTGCGCCGTTTCCGGCTTCAGATGACGCCCCAGGGCGAGGCCCTGCGCGCCCGCACCCGCGCCACCGGCAAACAGATCGTGACCTCTCACTTCGGCCACCTGCCACCGGAACGCGTGGCGGCGGCCCTGCAGGCGGTCGGCGAACTTCACGAGGCCATGAACGCGCCGCAAAAGACCCCCCATCAGGAGGTGGGCACATGAACGCTCCTGCCCTGAACGAACGCCAGAAGATCCTGGCCTTTACCGGCATCCTGACCGTGCTGTTTCTGTCCAGCCTGAACCTGACGGTGGTGGGCAGCGCCATGCCGCGCGTCATCAGCGACCTGGGCGGCTTTCACCTGTACGCCTGGGCCTTTACCGCGTACTCGCTGGCCACCACCGTCACGATTCCCATCGTGGGCACCATCAGTGACCGCCTGGGCCGCCGCCCGCTGATCCTGCTGGGCATAGCGGTGTTCGCACTGGGCAGCGTGGGCCTGGGCTTCGTGCAGACCATGGAGCAGCTGATCATGCTGCGTGCCCTGCAGGGGGTGGGCGGCGGCATGCTGATGGCGATGAGCTTCACGGCCATCGCCGACCTGTTCACGCCCATCGAACGCGGGCGCTACCAGGGCTACACCGGCGCGGTGTGGGGCGTCAGCTCCGTGGTGGGGCCGCTGGTCGGCGGTTTTCTGACCGACCACCTGGGCTGGCGCAGCGTCTTTTTCGTGAACCTGCCCTTTGCGCTGCTCGCGGCGTACTTCATCTGGCGCTTCTTCCGGCTCCCCAGACCCAGCCTGAGCGGGGAAACGGGCCGCAACTTCGATGCGCTGGGCGCCGTGTTGCTGGCAGGAGCAGTCACCACCCTCACGTTGGCGGTGTCCTGGGGCGGCGGCACCTATGCCTGGGGCAGTGCGCCCATCCTGGGCCTGCTGGCGGGGGCGGCGACCCTGGGCATGGGCTACACGCTGCACAGCCGCCGTCAGGCACGGCCCATCCTGGATCTGGGCCTGCTGAAAGACCGCGGCATCGCCACCGCCTCGCTGGCCGTCTTCCTGGTCAGTGCAGGAATGTACGCCGCGATTCTGTACCTGCCGCTGTACATGCAGGGCGTGCGCGGTTCCAGCGCCTCGGGCAGCGGACTGGCCCTGGCCCCCCTGATGGGCGGCATGATCCTGACCAGCACCCTGGCGGGCCAGTTCGTGAGCCGCACCGGCCGCTACAAACAGCTGATCGTTACCGGAGCGCTGATGGCCGCCCTTGCGCTGGTCCTGGCATCCTCGCTGAGCCTGACCACCCCGATGTGGCTGGCGGTGGGCACCATGGTTCTGTTGGGCCTGGGGCTGGGCCCGGTCAACAGCCAGCTTGTCCTGGCAGTGCAGAACGCCGCCCCGCGCGAGAAACTGGGCAGCGCCACGGCCGGCAACCAGTTCTTTCAGCAGATTGGTGGCACGCTGGCGGTCAGCCTGTTCGGGGCGCTGGTCAACGCGCAACTGGCGGCCAAACTGGGCGCCCAGTTGCCCGCCGCCGCCCGGACCCTGCCCGCACCGTTACAGGACGCCATCGCCAGCCCCAACATGCTCACCAGCCCGGAGGCCAGCGCACAGCTGGGCGGCGCGCTGCAACAGCTGGGGCAGCCCGAACTGCTCTCTCAGATCACGGCGGCCCTGAAAACCGTGATGGTGGGGGCCATTGACGAGGTGTTTCTGGTCTCGGCGGGGCTGGTGGGCGTGGCCTTCGTGGTGGCGCTGCTGCTGCCCGAGCGCCCACTGCTGGGCCACCCGACCCATACGCTGGAGGTGCGGGGCGAGGCACCGCATCCGGCGTCGTCTGCAACGGACTGAGGAAGCCTGGAAGGCCAGAATACAAAAGAATAAAAAGTCCAACAGCCCCGGCCACTTCCCGGGGCTGTTGCGCGTGGCCTGTCTTCAGGTCACCCCAAGCGCCACCACGCCGCGCGTCCCCGGCCATCCCTTACCCTGGTTCCCATGCACGACGTGGTGGTGGTGGGAGCGGGACTGGCAGGGCTGACGGCGGCGCGGCTGCTGCACCGGGCTGGACGGCGGGTGCGGGTGCTGGAGGCGACCGGTCACCTTGGCGGGCGGGTGCGCTCGCGCGTGGTGGACGGCTTCACGCTGGACGCGGGGTATCAGGTGCTGTTCCCGGCTTACCCGGCGGTAAAACGCAATCTGGATCTGGCCGCCCTGGATCTGGTTCCTATCCCTCCCTCGGCGGCGGTGCGGCGTGGCCGGCGGGAGGACGTCCTCGGCGATCCCCGGCGCGATCCGGCGGCGCTGCCGGGCACCCTGAGCACCGACATGCTGGGCGTGGGCGACAAGCTGCGGCTGGCGCGGCTGGCCGCTGAGGTGCTATTTCCCGCACCCCATACCCTCCTGACCGGCCCCGACCAGACCACCGAGGCCTACCTGCGGGCCCAGGGCTTCAGCGAAGCGGCGCTGACCAACTTCTTCCGCCCCTTTTTCGGCGGCATCTTTCTGCGCCGGGAGCTGGACACCTCCGCGCGGCTGTTCCGCTATTACCTCCGGATGCTGATCAGCGGCGGCGCGGCCCTGCCGCGCGCGGGCATGGGCGCGCTGCCCGCCCAGCTGGCCGCCGGGCTGGACGTGCGGACCGGGGTGCGCGTCACCGCACTCAGGCCGCACGGAACCCACGTCACCCTGCAGACCTCTGCCGGGGAACTGGACGCCCACCACGTGATCGTCGCCACCGATCCGGCCGCGGCGGCGCGGCTGCTGGGCGAGGACGTCTCGCGCGGCAGCCTGGGCAGCACCTACCTGTACTACGGGGCTGGGCAGACGGTGGATGCCCAGCCCCGGCTGCTGCTGAATGCGGAAGGCGGCGGCCTCATCAACAACGCCCAGTGGCTCAGCCACGTTCTGCCGGAGCGTGTGCCGCCGGGCCAGCACCTGCTGGTGGTGACGGTGCTCGGCCTGCCCGCGCTGGACGACGATGCGCTGGACGCCCGCGTGCGCGGAGAGCTGGAACGGTGGTACGGCGCAGCAGTGGCCGGACTGCAGACGCTGGGCGTCGAGCGCATTCCGCACGCGCAGTACCCGCAGCCGCCCGGCTATGCGGCCACACTGCCGGGCCACGCCACGCGGATGCCGGGGGTGCTGCTCGCCTCGGAGGTCACCTCCATGAGCGGCATCCAGGGCGCGATGGAAAGCGGCGAGAAGGCCGCGGCCATCGTGCTGGATGATCTGGCTGCCCTGAGCCGCCCCCGGGGGGCCTGAGATGGGCGCCACCCTGGACCATCTGGTGGTCGCCGCCCGCACCCTGCCCGAGGGCCGCGCGTGGCTGGAAGGCCGCCTAGGTGTGCCGCTGCAGGACGGCGGGCAGCACGCCCTGTTCGGCACCCACAACGCGCTGCTGTCGCTGGGCCCAGCCGCCGCCTACCTGGAGGTGATCGCCGTGGACCCGGACGCGCCCGCCCCACAGCGTCCGCGCTGGTTTGGGCTGGACACGCCGGCCATGCACACGAAGTTGCAAGACGGTCCTGCCCTGATCCACTGGGTCGCGGCGGTTCCCCGCCTGGAATCTGGGAGCCTGGAGCCGGGAACAGAGGTGCTGGAACTTTCGCGCGGCGAGAACCACTGGGCGCTGACCGTGCCTCAGGACGGCAGCCTGCCCATGCACGGCGTCGCTCCGTCTCGCATCCTGTGGCACACGCCGCCCCCGCCCACCCGCCTGAGCGACGTGGGCGTGCGCCTGGGCGGCCTGCATCTGGGCACGCCTGACCCCGACGCCCTGCGCGCCGTGCTGGACAGCCTGAACTTTATGGGCGAGGTGGAGGTCTACGAGGCTCCGCAGGCCGAACTGCGCGCGGTGCTGGAGACGCCGGGGGGCCTGGTGACGCTTGGGGGGTAGGTGGCCCACGGCCCCGGACCGGGTCTACCCCGCACGCTCCACCGGCCGGGCCGGGCGGCGCCCGTGCAGCAACAGGGCCGCCAGCACCCCCGCCAGAAAACCGAACAGGTGCGCCTCCCACGACACCATCGGGTTGCCCGGCACCACGCCCCACAGAATGCCGCCGTACAGCACAAAGGCGACCACCGCCACACCCACGGCGGCGGGCGTGCGCTCCCACCAGCCCACCCCCAGCAGGTAGGCCAGGTAACCGAAGATCAGCTCGCTGGCCCCCAGATGAACGCTGTCGCCGCGTGCAAAGAGCCACACCAGCCCGCCGCCCACCACCGCGATCAGTAGCGTGACGGCCAGAAAACGCCCCACCCCCCGCACCGCGCTCATGAAGCCGAGCACGGCCAGGGGCACGGTGTTGGCGATCAGATGGGCAAAATCGGCGTGCAGAAAGGGCGCAGTCAGCACATGCCAGAAGGTGCCGGGGTTGCGCGGCTCGATGCCGTAGTAGTCGAGGTCGCCGTCGAACACCACCAGATCCACGAGTTCCTGCGCCCAGACACCGACCACCAGCACGGCCGTGATGCCCAGGGCCGGGCCAATCTGCGGCCTTCCCGGCGCGAGGGGCGAGCGGGGCGGACCTGGACGCGGGGGCGCGGAGCGGTCGGGCGCTGGAGACCTCATGCGGCCAGTGTGCTGGAACCGGGCGGGAAAATCAGCAGGGGGGCCGACCTTCCCGCCGCGGCCAGCTTCGGCAGCGTGGCCAGGGCCGGGAACACCACGGTTACTGTGTTTGCTCGCTGCGCTGGGGTGAGTCGCCCGCCGTGAAGCCGCGGTATTCCTCGCGCAGTTCACGCTTCAGGAACTTGCCGGTCGCGCCGATGGGAATGCTGTCGGTCAGGACGGTGGCGTCGGGCAACCACCACTTGGCGAAACGGGGCTCGAGGAACGCCAGCAGTTCCTCATGGCTTACCGTCTGCCCGGGACGCGGAACCACCACGGCCAGCGGGCGCTCGTCCCATTTGGGATCGTCCATCGCAATCACGGCGCACTGCGACACGGCGGGGTGGGCCATGATCGCGTTTTCCAGATCCACACTGCTGATCCACTCGCCGCCCGATTTGATCAGGTCCTTGCTGCGGTCCTGGATGTGCATGTAGCCGCGCTCGTCCAGCGTGGAGATGTCGCCGGTATCGAACCACAGCTCGCCGTCAAGCTCGAAGAAGTTGTCCTGACCTGTTCCCTTGTAGTAGCTGTTGGCGATCCACGGCCCGCGTGCGATCAGGCGCCCCATGGTCTTGCCGTCGTGCGGCAGGCGGTTGTGCGCCTCATCCACGATGTCTAGGAACACCAGCGGCACGGCGCGGCCCTGCTTGGCACGCAGGCGGTAGCCCTCGTCACTGGTGGGGTCCACGCCGAAGGGCACAGAGCTGGCGGTGCCCAGCGGATGCGTCTCGGTCATGCCCCAGGCCTGCAACATGGTCAGGTCGTGGCGCTCCTGGAACGCGCGGATCATGGCCTCGGGCGCGGCGCTGCCCCCCACGATCACGCGCTCCAGACCCTGCAGGCGGTACGGCTCGCCGGCCTCTCTGGCACGGTCGAGTTCCCCGAGCAGCCCCATCCAGATGGTCGGCACGCCCGCCGTGATGGTCACACCCTCCTCCTGCAGCAACTGGGCGATGCTTCTGCCGTCGCTGAAGACCCCGGCGAACACCTGCTTGGCACCGTACATGGCGCAGGTGTACGGCAGCCCCCAGGCATTGACGTGGAACATGGGGACGATGGGCAGCACGCTGTCGTCCTCACCGACGTTCAGTGCATCCTTGGGGGCGCTTGCCAGCGAGTGCAGCACGGTAGAGCGGTGGGTGTACACCACGCCCTTGGGATTGCCGGTGGTGCCGGAGGTGTAGCACATGGCCGCCGCGTCGTTCTCATCCAGCTGGGGGTAACGGGCCAGCGGCTCGGCACCCATCACGAAGGTGTCGTAGTCCTGCACGCCGGGCAGCGCCTGGGGCAGCGGACCCATCACGATGACGTGTTCCAGCTGCGGGCACGCCGCCTTGATGGCCGGAACCATGGCCGCAAACACGTTCTCGATCAGCAGCACGCGGTCCCCGGCGTCGTTCAGGATCCACGCGACCTGCTCGGGGTGCAGGCGGATGTTGACGGTGTGCAGCACCAGCCCGGCGCTGGGCACGCCCAGGTACGCCTCCAGGTGCCGGAACGAGTTGACGGCCAGCGTTGCCACCCGGTCTCCCTTCTGCAGCCCCAGTTCCATCAGGGCGTTGCCCAGCCGCAGCGACCGGTCGGCCACCTCGCCGTAGGTGGTGCGGTGCGTGTGGGGCACCGGATTGCCGGCCTCGTCGCGGCCTGCGGCCAGCAGGCTGACCACCTCGCGCTGGGCAAATTGTGCGCGAATGCGCTCCAGAATGGTGGGAACCGTCAGCTGAACGTCCATCATGTTGCCTTGCATGCCTTACCTCCGGGGGCAGAAACGCGGCGGCGGCCACGGCAGGCCACCTGTACCGAAATCCTGTGGGTTGCACCCAGTATAAGCAATCTTTTACCCCGAGAAAGACAGCAGAACGGGCAGGAGCGATCGGCGGCCGTCCTACCTGTCAAGTGCAGGCGGGTCAGAAGCCCCCTCTTTCATTCCCAAGAGGGGGCTTCTGACCCGGTTCAGGTCAACGAATTGTTTGTTGTGCTCAGGGGATGACGGTGGTCGACTCGGAGCTAAAGTTGGTCTGGGTCGTCCTCGCACTCTCGGCCACGTTGTTCCAGCGGTACGTGGTGAAGTACTGGCGGGGCGCAGTGCCCACCGGAGCCGTGATCTCCGTGCGGACGAAGATGACGCCGCCGGGAGCGATACGGAAGGTGGGATCCAGCGTGATGGTCTGCTGACCGGTACCGGAGGCATTGTCCACCGTGAACTCGCTGCCGCTGCTCAGCTGGCGGCTGCTCGCCGTGGTGTAGTCACTCGTGACCACGCCGGTCTGAGGATCGCGAACCGGGCTCGGATCGTAGTAGACCGCGCTGTTGGCGAAGTCGAAGATACCAGGGGTCTGCTGGACCGGATCAGTGGTGCCGAAGTTGTAAATCAGCACGTTGTTGACGGCCCCTTCGTTGGAGGAGGGCTCGACAATGGCGGCGCTGATCACACCAGTGGTACCGCCGGGACGCACAGGATCACTCTGATCGGTGATCTGGGTCTGCTCAGAGATGAAGCTAACAACCGTGACGCAGTCCTGCGCATTGCCAGTGCCCGCATTGCCCGACGTGAAGCTGGCAACATCACAGTACTCGCCCACCGGTGCACCCGCAGGAATGCTGCTGGTGAGCTGCAGTGTCAGCGTGGCGCCGGCAGGAATGCTCAGGGTGGCTGGGGCGGTCACGATGCTGTTGGCATCGTTGGCGGAACGTGCCAGTGCACCGCTGCTGATGGTGCCGCCCGCGCCATTGCTCAGCACGTAGTTGCCGCTGCCGAAGTTCACCGACTGGGTGCCGTTGGTCAGGCGGCCCAGCAGGTCCGAGACAGCCACGGCGGTCGCAGCGGCCGTTCCCGTGTTGGTGACCGTGATGGTGCTGCTGTAGCTGCTGCCCGGGGTGAGGCTGTTGGTGGCAGGCTGACCGGAGATCTGCGAGTTCGTCTTGGCGATGGTCAGCAACGGGGAGGTCACCACGAAGCACTGGTCATCGCTGGTGCCGCCCAATTCCTGGCCATTGTTGCTGATGGCCGAGAAAGAACCTGTATCGCAGTACGTGCCGTCTGCAGTGGCCGACGCTCCAAAGGTGAAAACTTTGCTCGCTCCGGGAGCCAGATCAAACGGGGTGCTCGTGAATCCGTCGTCACCGTTGAGCGCCGCGTCCTGGGGAGGCGTCTGAATGGCGTAGTTGGCCGCTTGGCCGCTGGTCAGGGCGTCGGTGACCACCACATTGGTTGCCGGAGCGCTGCCGCCGTTCGTCACGGTGATCCGGGCGCGCACTTCTTGGTTGGGAGCCACTTCAGTACCGCTGGGCAGGATGTTGCCCTGAGCGTCGACCAGGGTCTTGATGATCGTCAGTTCCGGCGCCGTCACCGTCAGGCAGGCATCGTCCTGCAGGTCACCGGGGGTAACCGTGCCAAACGGGCCGTTGTCATAGCTCGTGACACTTGCCAGATCGCAGTACACGCCGGTGGCGCTGGCGCGTGCTGGGAAGGAGATCGTGCGGGATTCGCCAGGGGCGAGGTTGAAGGGTGTGGCGTCAAATCCACTGTCTCCCACAGGCGTCACGGTGCCATCATCCGGCGCGGTGATGGAGTAGGCCGCTTCGGCTCCACTCTGCAGACGATCATTCAGCATGATGTTGTTGGCTGGACCGTTGCCAATGTTGGTGACCGTGATGGTAAAGGTGCGGTCCTGATTCAGGCCGGCACTCTGGTCGCTTACCTTGGTGATGGTCAGTTTGGCACTCGGAGCAAAACGCTTGGTCAGAACGGCCTTATTGATCTCGGTGCCGTTGACCTCCGCCACCGCCGTCACCGTGGCGACCCCAGCAGCGCTGCTCGGCACCCACAGGGCCGTCCAGGTAAAGCCGTCGGTATCGGCGGTATTGACACCCGTGACGTTGTTCAGGGGGTAGTCGGGGCTGCTGGGGAACTGCGCGTTGCTGCCCGTGGCGCGGTTGGTAAAGGTGGTCGCGCTCATGGCGTTGTCGTTCACGTCCTGGGGACGGATCGCGCCAGAGGCCACAGCGCCGTCATCAGCGGTGGCAATGCGGATGTTCGTGCCATCCTTGGACTCATTGATGTCCCAGCGGACGGCGGCCCCGATTACGGGGTACACCTGACCATTGGGGCCACGGTAACCCACGTAGCCTGCCGTCAGGTTCTGGGTGCCCAGTGGCGCGACTTCCTGCTGCTCAGCGCTGGTCGGGGCCGGGCTGCTGCCCAGGGTTGCGGGGGTCACGCCGCCATCCTTGTTTTCCAGCCAGGCGTAGAACACAAAGCGGCTGCCGGCCTGCTTGAGGTCTTCGGGCGTAATGGCCACCATTTTGCCGTCGCCATCCACGTAGAAGGCGCCCGAGGGCATATCCGTGGAGGTGGCCTTGGTGTAATTCAGCGTCACGGTCGCGTTGCCGTTGGTCAGGTTGACCGACTGCGATGTGGGGGCCGTGTAGCCGTTCACAGCACCTGCAGTAACTGTATACATCTTGTTCTGGAGGGTGATCGTCTGTCCGTCGCTGACCGTATAAGTGGTAGAAACGCCATCACTGGTCGTCACGGTGATTGGAGCGGTGCTCACCCCACCCGCCAGCCTGACGGTCAAAGTTCTTTCCGAGATGGTGGTGCCAGGAGTGGTCACTGGGGGAGTCGAGTTGGTGCTGCACGCAGCGAGTGAAAGAACACCGGTCAATGCCAACAGCGCAAGGTTTACATTCTTCATATTGCCTCCCGTGGGTCTTCTCAGCCTATTATTGGCAGACACTCATATGTAACGCAGATACATATAGAAGAAATAGAATATGCTTATAACTTCTAAAGCATCATCATTTCCCTCAGGATGTCTGTAGTGTCTTCTAATTGGGATGAGAACCCTGCAGGAGAGTATATGGACCGCTCATCCATGAGTCAATGAACACTCTATTTTTATCAAGGATTATTCATGTTCCTCAAATTAATTTTTGGATCAGAAACATGCTTTCTAGTGATCGTCGGATGCCGACTTAATCTGAGGCTGATTCAAATGGGCGACCCCTACATCTTTACCCTCTCCCTCAAATTAAGGTTTTCCCCCAGAACGTTGGGGTTAATTAAAGAAAGGCTAAACCCTGTGCTCACGAGCTCAACAGGGGATCATTAAAAGCAGTTTTTCTTCTCATACTGCTCTGGCGTGACTGCTCAGTATGTGTCCCTTCATGTCACAGCTACAACTTCAGACCCTACCCAACATTTGCTCAGACACGTGACTACAACCCACCGCATCGGCCCATAGGTACGGGCGCCGCCTGCCAGGTCTACATAACCACCCCGCACAAAAACAAGGCTCCCCGAAGGGAGCCTTGTGGCCCGTTGGCAAGTTTAGGGGGTCGCGTTGGCGATGCGGGAAATCTTGGTGCTTTCGATGACAGTGGCAGGGCCTTTGGCTTCCTTGCTGATCGCACCCACCGAGTTCCACTTGTAGCTGCTGAAGTACTCAGCCACGGGCATATCGGTCCGGGTACCTCCGGTGAAGGTGACGAAGACGGCCTGATCCGGCTGCAGGGCGAACGCACTGTTTACCTTGATGGCGAAAGAGCCGCGCATGTTGCCGTCCGGGTATTCGATGGTGTACAGGCTGGGGCTGACTACGCTGGTTGTGCCGGTCGTGTCGGTGAGGGGGTTAAAAATTACCCCGCCGCGCGTATCGGTATCGGCATCTGTGTCGTAGTAGACGACGATGTTGGAGACGTCGAACAGGCCCTCGGATCCTGCGGCGTTGTCAGTGGATCCCACATTGAAGCTGAAGGTGTGGTTCTTGAGCGCCTCGGTGCTGGTGGCCTCGTTATAAGCGACGGACGTGAAATTGGTGCTGTCCCCGGCACTGAGGTTGTCACTGTCGTCGAAGAACTCGGTTTGAATGGCCGACACGGGCAGGATGCTGACGCAGGCCCGCGCCTCACGGATGGTGTTGACCAGGTTGCCTTCAAAGGCCTCGAAGGAAGCGACGTTGCAGTACTCGCCGACGGTGGAGGCCAGGGGAATGCGGCTGACGATGTTCAGGGTCAGGAAGCCGCCGGCCGGGATGGTGACCCCGAGTTCCCCGTTCATGCCGCGCGTAACGACGCTGTCGACATTATTGTTGGGGTTGCTGTCTCCGTCGGCGCCCGTGATGGTGTCGACGCCGCGCTCTCCGGTAAACGGCAGGTTCTCGTCGGTACGGATGATGTAGCGGCCATTGAGGTATTCGACCCGGGAACCCGCAGTGTTGCGGCCGATCAGGTCCTTCACGCGCACGTTGAGGGCGTTGGCCGAACCCACGTTCCGGACGGTGATGGTGCTCGTGTAGGTGCTGCCGCTCACCACCTGTCTGGGATCGTTGAGCTTGGTGATGTTGAGCTGGGCCATCGAGACCGTGAAGCAGGCCTGCGAGGAACCGTTGAGGGCGGTCTGGGTGCCGTCCGCGCCGGTGATGGGATCGGCGGTGAAGCTGGCGACGTCACAGTACTGATCTGGGTTGGGGGTGCCGTCGTTGTCGGTGTCCACGCCGCGGTAATCGCCGCTGGCGGTGTATTCGTAGACCACCTGCTGGCCCGCACCCAGGGTGGGGATGCTGAAGTCCAGGCCGTCGTCGCCGTCGGCGCGGGCCAGGCCGGTCATGCCGGGCGCGGCTGGGCCGAGGCCGACGATGCGGTAGTAGGGCGCCTGTGCAGGATCAAGCAGGCGGTCGGTGACCTTGATGTTGCTCGCGGTCTGCGTGCCGTCATTGCTGACCGTGATGCGGATGCGGACGTTCTGCCCACCGTTGACCGTGGTGCCGTTGCTGCTGTCCTCATCGTTGTCGTTGGCTTCAACGACTTCCTTGAGGATATTGACGTTGGGTTGGCCGAACACGGTGAAGCAGGCCTGATCGGTGGCGGGAACGCCCACCGGATCCAGGCGACCCACGCCGGTAACGTTGTCGGGATTGTTGATGTAGCTCGTAATGGTGGCTGTGTCGCAGTACAGGCCGTTGCTGGTGCCGGTGGCAAAGAACGTGAAGGACTCGGTCTCGCCCGCCTCAAGGTCCAGCGTCGCGTTGAACTCCTCGTCGGCGAAGATGGCGTCGGCATTCAGATCCAGCGAGCCGTTCAGGCGAACGTTGTTGCCGCTGGCGGCCAGACGGGCGCGTTCCTGGGGCGTCATGCCCAGGCTGTAGCCCTGACGGCTGCCGCTCTGGAACGCTTCTTGCATCTGGATGTTGCGCGCTTCGGCCTCACCACTGTTGGTGACCGTAATGCGCAGGGCGGCCTCGGTGCCGGGAAGATACTTGACGCTGCCGTCGTCCGGCAGCACCCGGATGAATTGCTTGGTCACGCGGTCGACCAGGATTAGATCCTTCTTGACACTGACCTTGGCGCTGGGCACAAAGTACTTGTTCAGGAAATACTTCTCGATTTCCTGGCCATTCACATAGCCGATCACGCGAACGCGCGTAAACAGGGAGTCGCGCGTTCCGCTCTCGAAGAATCCCTTCGCCACCGGATCATGGAACAGGGCCGCCCAGGTGTAGCCGGGCACCAACGGGTTATCCACACCCGTCGCGTTGTAGTAAGGGTACTGGGCGCTTTGGGGATAGGTAATGGGATTGGGCTCGTTTGCCGCGTCCGCATTGGTCCAGCTCTTGGAATCAAAACCGTTCGTGGTGATGTTCTGGGCACTCATCGGCGGCGAGTTCCGGTTCTGGTCGTCGGCCGCGCTGAAGCGGATCAGCGGGAAGCTCTGCTGGGCTTCGGGAATGATGGTCATGTCGACTTCGGCATTCACCACAGGGCGCCAGGTTCCATTGTCGTTGTACTGCATGTACGCGCCAACGATGTTCTGGTGGTCCAGGGGGGCGTACTCGGTTCGTTCGGCCTCGGACACCATGCCTGCGTCCCCGACCATACCGACCTTGCTGCCGTCAATGCCGTTGGGCTTCTTGCCGTCGAGCCACGCGCTGAAGCGGAACTTGCTGGCATCGACCGGACCCTCGAAGTATTGCCGGTTGCCCTGTGCGTCCAGGTAGTAAGCATCGCTGCGCTTGGTGACCACGGGCACCGCCGTAAAAGTGATCTTGGCGGTGCCGTCTCCATTGCCGAGGTCCACCGTGACTGAGGAGGACTCGCTCTTGAATCCGGGCACGGCTCCGGCAATCACGGTGTACTGACCGCGCGGCAATTTCACCGTGTCGTTATCTTTGGTCAGCGTGCCGTTGTAACCGGCCACCACGGCTCCGTTCATGTCCTTGATGGTGATTGGAGCCTCGGAAACGCCTTGGAGATCAATGGTCAGGACTGCAGTTTCTTCCGCAGTGACGGCCGCGTAGATCACCTTGACGCTGGCATTGCCGCTGCGCAGGTCCGCGTTGATCGCCGCAGGAGCGCGGTTGCCGGCCACAATACCGCCCAGCACGGTGTAACGCCCCCGTGGCAGTTCGATGGCCTTGTTGTTGGAGACCATGGCCCCGTTGTAGCCGGCCATCACCGCGCCGCTGGCGTCCTTGATGGTCAGAGGCGCCTGGGCAACCCCCTCGAGGCCAACCGTCAGGACCGCCATAGAGACTGGGGACGGCGCCGGTGTCGGCGTGCCCCCAGTGTTGCCCCCCGTATTGGTGCCCCCAGTGTTGCCTCCCGTGTTGGTGTTGCCACCGGCGGGTGTAGAAGTACCACAAGCTGCGAGCGTGAGCACACCGGTCAAAGTCAGCAGAGCCAGATTCCTGTTCATACTTTCTCCTTTGGTTCAGAGCTTCACTGTCCCTCAGATAAACACCGCCATCGCAAACCAACAAAGCATCAGGACCTCGTCCGGAATTTGTTCCAGACTGAGTCTCTTAATGTGCGACGGTCACACATTAGGCCAAGATGTGAGCTCTAAAGCGAGTATATGGATGGCCCTGGGGGGTGTCAAATAGATTTCGCGGCCCAGACGGCACTTCTCTCATCTCGAGTGCTGTGCACTTTTCATCAGATTTCTCAAAAATCCCGTCAACCCTCCCCCACTTGGGGGATACAGAACAACACCGTTGTGGGGCCACTTTATCGGTTAAGTGAAATTTCGCACTTTGGTCAGGAATGCCCATTTGGGACTCCAAACTGCCCTCACAGCCCAGCCCAAAAATTCTGTTGCCAGACTAAAATGTGAAAAATCACAGAAATTAACCAGCGTATGTTAACTTTTTCCCATCAAGTACAGTTCCAGAATCTGCACCGCCGCCGCCTCGTCCTCGTCGGAGGCTCCCAGATCACGGGCGCGGCGGGTCGTGAAGCGTTCGTCCTGATATGCCACGGTGTAGCCCTGATCTCTCAGAATCTTGCCGAAAGCCCGCATCCGGTCGGCGGCGGGACTGTGGGCGCCGTCGGTGCGCAGCGGCAGCCCGAGCAGCAGCAGTTCCGCGCCGGTTTCGGCGACCTTGAGCCGCACGGCCTTGAGGTCCAGCGGCAGCCGCCGGCGGTCCACACTGCCCCGCCCGAACGCCAGGGAACCGGCGTTGACGGCGAAGCCAATGCGTGACTTGCTGACGTCCAGAGCCAGGATGACGGGCACGGACGCGGGGGCGGAGGCGGCCTCACTGTTCACGCGGGCGAGTGTAGCGGACGGACCGCGCTACGCTGGGACCATGAGCCAAGACAGCGTGATTCTGCACGGCACCCGCGCGGGCGTCCGTACCCTGACCCTCAACCGCCCGGACAAACTGAACGCCGCCAACGACGAGTTGCTCCTCTCGCTGACGACCGCGCTGCAGGCAGCGGAGGCAGACGACACCGTGCGCGTGGTGGTCATCACAGGTGCGGGCCGGGGTTTCTGTGCCGGACAGGATCTCGGCGACGTCTCGGGGCGAAACATGACCTTTACCGAGCACCTCAACCACACCTACAACCCGCTGATCCGCACGCTGCGCGGCCTGAACAAACCGGTGATCAGCGCGGTCAACGGCGTGGCCGCGGGAGCGGGGGCCTCGCTGGCGCTGGCCGGCGACATCCGGCTGTGGGCCCAGTCGGCCCGCCTGATCGAGATCTTTTCCAACATCGCGCTGGTCCCCGATTCGGGAAGCACCTGGCTGCTGCCCCGGCTGGTGGGCTACCACCGCGCCTTTGAGCTCATGGCCCTGGCCGAGCGGGTGGACGCCGCAGAGGCCCTGCGGCTGGGACTGTGCGAGCACGTTTACCCCGACGGGACCTTTGCCGATGAGGTCCAGGCCTACGCCGAGCGCTTGGCCGCACGCCCGGCCAATGCGCTGAAGCTGACCAAGCAGGCCCTGAACGCTGCGCTGACCTCCACGCTGGATGACGCGCTGGACCAGGAAGCTGCCCTGCAGCAGCTTGCGGGCGACCACTGGGAACACCGCGAGGGCGTCAGCGCCTTCAAGGAAAAACGCGCTCCGCAGTTTGTCCGCGAAAACGGCTGAGCCGCTGAAAACAAGAGGGGGCCGGGAACATCTATTACTCCCGGCCTCCTCGCCTGTGTCTGATTACATGTCCAGCGGATCAGGGTTCTCGCTGGCGCGCTTGGCCTCATCCAGGGAGTTCGCGTGCCGGAAGGCCTTGTCGCGCTCGGCCTCCCTGGCCACGCCGGCGGTCTTGTCGCCCGGTTCCAGCAGTTCGTCGGAGTGCTGCACGGTGGGGTCCGGCGAGGTGTAATCGCCCTGCGACGCGTCGTGGTGGCTGCGGTCGGTCTGGTTCAGGTTGATCTGGCCGCGCTGCTGCTCCAGCTGTTCTTTGTCCGGTCGGGTCATGTTCGGCTCCTGGGGGGGATGGGGAGTAAAGTTGGGGCGGTTGCCTGCGGCCTGGGCCGCCGGGTCACCGGGCGCGTACACCGTCACGTCGCCGGCCTCGTGCGGATCGTCGCCCAGTTCGCTGATCAGGCGCTCGCGGGCGCTGATCTCCTCCTCGACCCGGCGAATGTCCTGCTGAACGCCCTCCAGCACACCGGCCTCGGCGCCCGAGTGGTAGGCACGGCCCAGCCGCGCAAACAGACCGTCCAGTTCGCGGCCCAGCTGAAAGACCTCCAGCCGCAGCCGCGTGACGTGCGCCACCTCCTCTCCCCGGCGCTGCACCCGCTCCGCTCCGCGGCGGACGCTGTTCAGAATGTTATCCAGCATACCTGTCAGTGTGCGCCTCTCACCGTGCGCTGTGGGTGAGGGCGTCCTAAGCGATGTTGTGTCATCGGTTCATGCCGGCGGGGGCCGGAATATCAGAACCGCGCCCCACGCACAGATACCGGCAGACGGTACAGACTGCTGCTGGCCGCGATGTACAGGTACGGTTCCAGATGGCTGAAGGTGAGGTTGCCGATGGCCTCGGGCACCGGCACCACGCCCAGCCGGCGGCCATCCGGTGCATAGACCTGCACGCCGTTGCCGCTGCTGCTCCACAGGTTGCCGTGCTCGTCGGTCCGGATTCCGTCGGGCATACCGGGGCTGACCTGCGCGAATACGTGGCCCTCGCCCACCTCAGACCCGGACACCGGGTAGGCGTGGATGTGGTGACGGCCCGCCGGGTCATGGGTCCGGCTGGTGTCGGTGACATACAGGACGGTCTCGTCCGGACTGAAGGCCAGTCCGTTGGGCCAGCGCAGATCGGTAACGCGGGCCTCCACCGCCCCGGTGCCGGGGTCCACGCGGTACACCCGGCACGCCTCCTGTTCCTGTTGACCGCCGTAACCCTCCAGCGGCTGGATCAGCCCGTAGGGCGGGTCCGAGAACCACACGCCCCCGTCCCGCGCCACGATCACGTCGTTGGGGCTGTTCAGACGCCGCCCCGCATGGTGCGTGGCGATGGCAACCCAGGTATGCCCCCCGTCATCCGAGCGCAGCACCGCCCGCTCACCGTGCGAGCAGGCATACAGCCGGCCGTGGCTGTCGCGGGTGTGGCCGTTGTGAAAGTGCGCGGGGTGCAGTGCCACACGGAAGGGCCGCTGCGCCGTCGTTTCCCCCGGGTGCCAGCGCAGCACGCGGTTGCCGGGAATATCGCTCCACAGCACCGCTCCATCGTCCAGGCAGACCGGCCCCTCGCCCCAGGCCGTTCCGCTGGCCAGATGCTCCAGCCGGGCGTCTGCAGGAATCAGGGGTTCCAGGCCGGGATAAGGATGACTCACGGTGTGCCAGCCTACGCCCGCTGCCAGCATGTCCACGGACGGTGTCCAGACACATCCCACGCAACGGCGCACCGACGGTCTTCAAACAGGCATACGAAAGAAGCGCCGCCATGGACCTTTCCCATGTACGACGCTCTTGTTGTTCTGGCGGAACGGGAGGGATTCGAACCCTCGATAAGCTTGCACCTATACACGCTTTCCAGGCGTGCTCCTTCAACCACTCGGACACCGTTCCAACTCGTTGCGTACACCCCACAGGGCGCACAGCAGACTAACGGGTGAAGAGGCGAAAATCAAACCCCGGCGGCGCCGTTGCCCCCGCCGGGTGGCCCGGTGGGCGAAACGTGGGCGTTACAATTGATGTCGTGACCTTTCTTGCCGTGCTGGTGTTGCTCGCCTCCTATCTGCTGGGTTCCATTCCGGCAGCGGCGTGGCTGGCACGCGGGCGTGGGGTGGACATCCGCAAGGTGGGCAGCGGCAACAGCGGCGCGACCAATGTGCTGCGCTCCCTGGGCAAGGGGCCAGCACTGATCGTGGCCGTCTTCGACATCCTCAAGGGGGCGCTGGCCGTGTGGCTGGCGCGTTCGCTGAACCTGCCGCCCGAGTGGGTGGGCCTGTGCGGGGTGGCCGCCGTGATCGGCCATAACTTCAGCCCCTTTCTGGGGTGGCGTGGAGGCAAGGGCGTGGCGACGAGCTTCGGCACCATCGCTGCGCTGGACCCGGTGGCGGGCGCCGGCGCCTTTGTCATAGGCGTCGCGTGCATGTGGCTGACCCGTTATGTCAGCGCGGGCAGCATCCTGGGGGCGCTGACGGCCGGCGTGGTGGTGCTGTCGCTGGAACGCCCCGCGTGGATGGCCGGCGCGATCCTGTTTCTCATCGCGCTGCTCATCTGGCAGCACCGCGCCAACATCGGGCGCTTGACCGCCGGCAAGGAGTCGCGGCTGGGCGAGAAGGTCCGCTGAGCGGAAGGTGGGCTGGGGGGCGCACCGTGCGCTAAACTGGTCGGGTCACACAACCCAACCCCCCATCCGCGCGGCACCACCGTGCGCGGAGACACCGCCGGAGACCACAGATGCCCGTCAGGATTCGTATTTACGGCAAGGAAGCCACCTTTTCACAGGGCTGCTGGGCCTGTGATGACGACAGCCTGCAGGCCATGTTGCAGGGCCTCGCCGACCCGCGCGCCGTCAGCCAGGAACAGGAACATGCCCACGCCCTGTACGCCGCCGGACGCTTCGGCGGGTTGATCGCCACGCCGCTGGGCTGGGAGGCTGCGCCGCACCCCGAGGCCGAGATCAAGCTCGAGGACTTTGCGCCCGGCCCCCACCCGGAACGGGCCGGCTGGCTGGGTTTTTTACGCAAGAAGCGGTAGTTCCTGAACCCCGGCCAGGATAGGCAGCCCGCTTGACCCTGCGGGGGGCAACCTCTACCCTGCGGCCATGAGCTGCGCCGCACCGACGACCCCGTAGGAGCGGCCTCAGCCTGTCGCTGGCCGCCCGCAGACCGCGTGGCGGCCCTTTTTGAATACCAGAAGGAGAACCTTATGCGCGTAGCGATTGTGGGAGCCACCGGAGCCGTTGGACACGAGTTGCTGGCCGTGCTGGAACGCAGCAGCCTGAAGTTTGATGAACTGCTGCTGTATGCCTCGCCGCGTTCGGCCGGCAGCACCCTGACTTTTAAAGGCCAGGAACTGACCGTCCAGGCCACGCCCGAGGGAGCCATTGACGCCGACGTGATCCTGGCCTCGGCGGGAGGCGCAATCAGTCTGGCCAAGGCCCCGGCGTGGGTGGCGGGCGGGTCGGTGGTGATCGACAACTCCAGCGCCTTCCGCTACGACCCGCAGGTGCCGCTGGTGGTGCCGGAGGTCAACGGCGCCGCCGCGCTGAAGCACCATGGAATCATCGCCAATCCCAACTGCACCACGGCCGTTGCAGTGCTGGCGGTCGCCCCCATCCACCGCGAGTACGGCGTGAAACGCATGATCGTCTCCACGTACCAGGCCACCAGCGGGGCGGGCCAGAAGGGCATGGACGAGCTGCTGGAGCAGACCCACATGGTGCTGCACGGCAAGCAGGCGTCCCACGAGGTCTTTGCCCACCCCATTCCCTTCAACGTCATTCCGCACATCGACGCCTTCCAGGACAACGGATACACCAAGGAAGAAATGAAGGTGGTCTGGGAGACGCGCAAGATCATCGGGGACGAGGCCCTCAAAATCAGCTGCACCGCCGTGCGGATTCCCACGCTGCGCACCCACAGCGAGGCCATCACGCTGGAGCTGGAACGGCCCGCCACCCCGCAGGCCGTTCGCGAACTGCTGGCGCGCTCGGCCGGAGTCGAGGTCCGCGACGATCCGGACGGCAAGGTGTACCCCATGCCCCTGACGGCCAGCGGCAAGTACGACGTGGAGGTCGGGCGCATCCGTGAGTCGCTGGTCTTTGACGGCGGCATCGATCTGTTCGTGGCCGGGGATCAGCTGCTCAAGGGCGCAGCCCTGAACGCCGTGCAGATCGCCGAGTACCTGCAGCAGCACGGCGCCCTGAAGGAAAAGCAGCGGACCTGAACAGCAGAATGGCGCGGGAGGCCGGGGCCCTGTGCCTGCGGCTTGAATCCAGAGGCCCGCTGAACCGCACGGTGACCTGAGGGCGCCACGGGCTTTCCGGACGTCGCGTGCCTGTTCCCACACGTAGAATCGCCCGCATGGCCGTTTCCGTGGATGGACAGCACGTCACCTTTCTTCCCCCGGCGGGCGCGGTGGGCCTGATCGGG
Organism: Deinococcus aerophilus; assembly: GCF_014647075.1. Taxonomy (NCBI): domain Bacteria; kingdom Thermotogati; phylum Deinococcota; class Deinococci; order Deinococcales; family Deinococcaceae; genus Deinococcus; species Deinococcus aerophilus. The sequence goes on from NZ_BMOM01000005.1 coordinate 79,136, forward strand.
GATTTCACCGACTGGCGCAAGCAGGAGCCGCTGCCGGTGCAGCCCGGAGTCCCGCTGACCCTGACGCTGCCGCGCGGTGCGTGGGTGGAATATGCCTTTGTGGACGCGGCGGGTGAGGCCTTCGCCGACCCGGACAACGAACGCAAGTCGCTGAATCCGTGGTGGCCGTATCCGCGCGCTGCGGAGGTGGGAGCGTACGCCCGCCACCCGCTGTGGCACGGTCCCGATGCTGGCCGCCGGGGCCATTCCCAGCGCCTGACCTGGGACGGCACGGTGTTCGGCGGCAAACGCCGCGCCATCGTGTACACCCCGCACGGGTACGTGCCCGGCACCCCGCTGCCCATCTACTACGTGCAGGACGGCGTGGCGTTTTACCGCACCGGCAAGCTGGGCGAGGTGATGGACCGCGCGGTAGAACGCGGGCTGGCTGCGGGCGCGGCGCTGGTGTTCGTGGAACCCGGCAACCGCAGCGAGGAGTATTACCTCAACGACCGCTACCTGGACTTCCTGACCACGGAAGTGTTTCCCCGGGTGGAGAACGAACTCGTTCCCCCCTCCACGCGCGGGCTGTGGGGCGCGAGCCTGGGCGGCCTGATCTCGCTGTACCTGGGCAGCCGGCACCCGGACCTGTTTTCCCGGGTGGTCAGCCACAGCGGGGCCTTCATTGCCCGTCCCGGCGCACGCGACGCCGGCGGTGTGATCGACACCACCCGTGCCGGGGAATGGCTGCGCGGGGAACTGGAGCGCCAGCCCCCCACCCACCTCCGGACCAGCCTGGACACCGGCGTGCTGGAATGGCTCGCTGGTCCCAACCGGCGCATGGCGGGCCTGTTCGCCGACCTGGGCCTGCCCCACCAGTACCGCGAGTACCCCAGCGGACACAACTGGATCACGTGGCGTGAAGCGCTGCCCGAGGCCTTCCTGTACATGCAGGGCTAGGCGGGGCCGGGCACGGGCGCGCGGGTCCTCACCACCGCTGTTCCCCGGGGCGGCATAGTCGGCGTATTCATGCGCAGTCCACTTTCTCTCATCCTGGGCCTGGGCCTGCTGGCCCCGGGCCTGTGCGGCGGCGCGGAGGCGCTTACCATGACCTATCCCCACAGCACGACCCTCCTGCACGAGCGGGCCGCCGACTGGGCCAGCGCTGCCCACAGCGGCACGCAGCTTCGCGGCGAGGCGCTCACGCTGGCCCCCGGAGTGGCGAGCGGAACCCTGACCTCGGCCCCCCTGAGCGTGCCCGCCTTTGATGAACTCGTGCCGTCGTGGAACGCCCTCACGCCGGGCGCAGGCAGCGTGACCGTGGAGGTGCGGGCACAGAGCAGCGGGCAGTGGACGCGCTGGTACTCGTTCGGCACCTGGAGCGGCGCCGAAGGCCGCAGCAGTGTCAACGGCCAGAAGGACGCGGCGGGGCAGGTGCTGACCGACACTCTGCGCCTGAGCAAGAAAGCCAGCGCCTACCAGTACCGCGTGACCCTGCGCGGCGAGGGCACCACCGTTCGGCTGCTCGCCCTGAGCACCTCCGAGCGCTCGCGCCAGAGTGCCGGGCTGGGCGGCGCCAGCGACCGAACAGCCTGGGGCAAGATCAATAACGTTCCGGGGCGCTCGCAGATGATCTACCCGGACGGCGGCGAGGTGTGGTGCAGCCCCACGAGTGTCTCGATGATTCTGGCGGCGTACGGCGTGAACGTCACGGTGCCGCAGGCGGCGGCCGGCACCTACGACCGGGCCTACGACGGCACCGGCAACTGGCCCTTCAACACCGCCTACGCCGGGGCATTGGGCCTGCGGGCCTTCGTGACCCGGCTGCCCAACCTCGCGGCGGCCGAGCGCTTTACGGGCGCGGGCCTGCCGCTGGCCGTCAGCCTGGGATGGAAGAAGGGTGAACTGCCCGGCGCGGCCATCCCCACCAGCAGCGGCCACCTGATGGTGCTCATCGGCTTTGATAAGGCCGGCAACCCGGTCCTGAACGACCCGGCCGCGCCCAGCAACGACACGGTACGCCGCACCTACCCCCGCGCCGCCTTCGAGCGGTTGTGGCTGTCGCACAGCGGGGGCCTGAGTTACGTGATCGCGCCGCAGGGAAAAGAATTGCCATGAATCCCGGCTCCTGAACGCCTAGACTCACCCCCAGCATGGACTTCCCCAGCGTCTGCCCCGTCTGCGCCCACACCAACCGGGCCGAGTACACCGACCGGAGCGTGCATGACCTGACCTGCGCGCAGTGCGGAACACGCTACTGCCTGCTGATCCGCAAACAGAAGTTTGAGGTGCTGTTCGACCTGGGAACCCGCGCCCTGATGGACGGGTACGCCCGCGAGGCGGTGGCGAGTTTTGCAGCGGCGCTGGAACGCTTCTTCGAGTTCTACGTGCGGGCCTGCGTGCTGGAACGGGCCTCGAACTCGGCGGCGGATTTTGAAACGGCGACGGCGGCGCTGGACGGCACCTGGCGGCATGTGGCCAGCCAGTCTGAACGGCAACTGGGCATGTTCGCGCTGGCTTACCTGCTGCGCGAGGGCCGCGAGCCGGAGTTCCTGACCCCACGGGCGCTGGGCACCGAGTTCCGCAACCGGGTGATCCACCGCGGCGAGCTGACGGCCCATGCCGAGGTCGAGGCCTACGCCGCGCAGATTTTTGCCCTGATTGACCGCCTGCTGACCGAGCTGGGCAGCGGTGCAAAGCACGCCGAACTTGCCCAGGAGCAGGTTTTTGCCCGTCACCTCGCCGCCCTGCCCGACGGAGTGACGGTGGTGTTCGAAGAACACCCCGGCATGTTCCGCGCCCGCCGCTTCGGCACCCTGGCACCCATGCCCAAGCCCCACAAGCCCGGCCCCAGCGCCGCGCCGGACCGCCTCCTGAACGACGCGCGCGCTTTTCAGCAGACCCAGCAGCAGGCCCTGTTTCAGCGGGCCCTGGCCGAGCGCGGCACGCTGCTGCGGGCCTTCAAGGGCGAGTGAGCCCGGCGGCCCCGTACACTGCCGCATGGTTTCGGTTCAGGATCGGCGGCGGGTGGTGCGGGCAGCGCGGGGCGAGGAACCCGGCGACCTGCTGGTCAGGGGCGCGCAGGTGGTTCAGCCTGGCACGCGCGAGGTGTTCGGGGCAGACGTGCTGGTGGCCGGGGGCCGGGTGGCGGCGCTGGGCGGCGCAGGAATGAATCTACAGGCGGCGCGGGTGATCGAGGCGCGCGGAGCGTACCTCGCTCCCGGCTTCATGGACGCGCACATTCACATTGAGTCCAGCCTGCTGACCCCCGCGGGGTTCGCACAGGCGGTGCTGCCGCGCGGCACGACAGCGGTGGTGGCCGAGCCGCACGAGGTGGTAAACGTGCTGGGGGCGGGCGGCCTGAGCTGGATGCTGGAGGCCGGCCGGACCTCGGGCCTGCGGGTGTGGGCCTCGGCGCCGTCGTGCGTGCCCGCCAGCGAGTTCGAGGAGGGCGGCGCGCGGGTGGACGCCGCCGAGGTGGCGCGCATGCTCGCCGTGCCCGGTGTGCTGGGGCTGGCCGAGGTCATGAACTATCCCGGCGTGCTCGGCGGTGACGCGGGGGTATGGAGCATTCTGGACGCGGGGCGGGCGGCGGGCAGGCGGCTGGACGGCCACGCCTCGGGGGTCTCGGGCCGCGACCTGATGGCCTACGCGGCGGCCGGTATGCACTCGGACCACGAGGCGACCACCCCGGAAGAGGCCCGTGAGCGCCTGCGCGCCGGCCTGTGGCTGATGGTGCGCGAGGGTTCGGCGGCACGCAACCTCGAGGCCCTGCTGCCGGTCTTGCTGGAGCGCCCACGCCGCGCCATGCTCGTCAGCGACGACGTCAGTGTGGACGAGCTGCTGGAGCTGGGACACCTGGACCGGCTGCTGCGAACGTGTGTGGCGGGCGGCCTGCACCCGGCAGACGCGCTTGCCCTGGTGACCTGCAACCCGGCAGAGTACTGGGGCCTGCACGACTCCGGGCTGGTTGCGCCGGGGTACCACGCCGATCTCGTGCTGCTGCGTAACCTGCAGGACTTTGGAGTGCTGGAAACCTTCGTGGGCGGCGCAGAGGCCCGGCCCGGCGAGGTCACCCCTCCCCTGCCCGGCGGCCGCGTGGACCTGGGGCCAGACTGGGACGCGGCCACCTTCGAGCCGCCGGCCCACTGGCCGGTGATGCAGGTTCACCCCGACCAGATCACGACCGAGGCCGGGCCGCCGGGCAGCGGGGACGCGCGGCTGGTGGTCGCCGACCGCTTCGGGCGTGCCGAGCGGGCCGCGTGCTGGACCTCCGGCACCGGGATGCACGGCGGCACGCTGGGCCTGAGCATCCTGCACGACGCCCACCACGCGGCCTTTCTGGGGGGCAGCGACGCCGACGTGCGTGCGGCGGGACACGCCCTGCAGGCCATGGGCGGCGGCGCGGTGGTGGTGGCCGACGGCGAGGTGCGCGCCAGCCTGCCGCTGCCCTACGCGGGCCTGATGTCGGACCTGCCGCCGCAACAGGCCGCCGCCTGCCTGAACGCGGTCACGGCGGCGGCCCGCGCCCTGGGCTGCACGCTGCCGTATCCGGTAACCACCCTGAGCTTTCTGGGCCTGAGCGTGATTCCCGCCCTGAAACTGACGCCGCGCGGCCTGCTGGATGTGAACGCCTGGCGGCTGCTGGAACCGTGACCTGTGCCATCTTGGGGGCATGACCACGACGCAGTCCATCACGGTGCAGGTTCAGGGATACGGAGAGCTCACGGCGCAGGCCGGGGAACGGCTGGTGCTGGCCTTGCAGCGCGGAGGAGTGGACATTCTGCACCGCTGCGGCGGCGTGGCCCGCTGCACCACCTGCCGGGTGAGCTTTCAGGAGGGGGAGCCCGACGCCATGACCCTCGCCGAGTACGACAAGCTCACGGAGAAGGGACTGCTGGGACAGGCCCGGCTGTCGTGTCAGATCGAGTGCGCGCCGGGCATGCAGGTCACGCCGCTGCAAACGGCGGCCACCACCGGTCTGGAACCCGGCAAGGCCCCCGCCGAGACCATTCAGCCGGCACCTGAATGGACCACCCGCCCCGGAGCGTCCACCGAGGGCTGAGCGCTCCCGCTTACCCCGGCGTGGCCTCGCCCGCCGCAAAGCCCCCGCCCGTCGGATCGGCCAGGGGATCGGTGATGGCGACCGTCCAGCCGGAGTGACCGCCGCAGGCGCAGGCCCCCGGCAGGCCATTCAGGCGCTCGACCCGACCGCAGTCCAGGCAGGCCGCGTAGCCGTGGTGGGGCAGGTCAGGAGACAGGCGGGCCGGTTCTTCCAGGTCCCACGGCGGTACCACCGGCAGGCCCGGCGGCGGACTTTTGTCGTGGCTGAACACCGTCAGGTTGCCGTCCTGCTCAAAATATGCGCGGCGAACCTCACCGAGTTGCATCACTCCCGCAGCCCGCAGGCGCTCGAACAGGTCCTCACGGCTGAGATCGGCGCGTTCCAGCGCCTGTGAATTGAACACGCCGTCGCGCACAAGTTCAACCGGTTGACCCTGCATGAAGGTCTCGACCCGCTCGGAGTTCACGACCAGCCGGGACAGCAGCCGCTGAAAGCCCACGACCAGCGCCAGCGCCAGCATGGCGTGCAGCAGCGGCACCTCGGGGTAGAACAGCGGATCGCCCGCCGCCGAGCCCAGCGCGATCACGATGGCGAGTTCCAGCCCGCTGAGCTGCGCCAGCCCACGTTTACCGGTCACGCGCAGCAGCAGCAGCAGCCACAGGAAAATCACGGCGGTGCGGAACACGATTTCCAGCAGGAACAGTGGCGGCACGTCGCCCAGCCAGATGCGTTCCCAGTCGAAGGGGACGATCGGCGGGCCGCTCATGTCCGGTCGGTCCCGGTGAGGGGTTCAGGATCGCTCAGCCCCAGCCCCAGCAGCACCCGTCCGCGGTCCCAGCCGGTCATGGCCGAGAGTTCGGCGAGCACCGCCTCAAAGTCCGGCCCAGGGGCCACCGACCCGCCGGAACTGGGCTCGGCGGGAGCCAGCGCACGCAGCCGCCGCCACAGGCCATTGCGCCGCTCCAGAGACTCGCGGGAGGACATACCGCAGAGTGTAGGCGGCCCCCCCGCCTTCCGGCCCGAGCGTCAAGTGACGCTCAAGGTGGCGGGGAGGGAGCCATGTCCCCAGGGGGCCTTCAGCGGTAGCGGGCGTTGTCGCGCAGGTGCTCGGCGTAGGTGTGGTTGACGTAGATCTTGCCGCCCGGCGCGTGCAGGAAATACAGGGCGTCGCGGCCATCGGCGAGCTTGCGGTTGGCGTTCAACACGCTGCTCAGGGCCGCCTCACCGGGATTGTTGATGGGACCGGCGGGCAGGCCCATGCGGGTGTAGGTGCTGTAGGGCGTGTCTTTCGTGAAGTCGCCCGCCGAGCGGTCCAGCTCGGGCAGGTTCTTGCCCAGCCCGTAGGCCACCGTGGGATCGCTGCCCAGCGCGATGCCGTCCTCAAGGCGGTTGAGGAACACCCCGGCGATGATGGGCATTTCCAGGTCGTTGGCAGCCTCGGCCTGCACCATGCTCGCCAGAATGACCCAGTCGCGCACCGAGAGGCCCAGCGCCTTGGCCTGCGCCACCCGCTCGGGCGTGAATTCCCGGTTCATGCGCTCAACCATGGTCTGCACGATCTTGCGCGGCGTCTCGGCAGGGCGGAAGCTGTAGGTGTCCGGAAAGACAAACCCCTCCAGATTCTTCTGCTTGCCCTCGGCGTGGGCACTGAGGCTGGGGTCCTGCAGGGCTGCCAGGATGGCCGCGCCATCAAAGCCCGCCTTCTGGAAGATGGGCGGAACGTCACGCAGCCGCCAGCCCTCGGGCACCGTGACATTCACCTGGGGAATGCGGGCCGGTCCCGCCAGTTTTTCGGCAACCTGCTGCACGCTGAGGTCACCGCTGAGGTCGTACAGCCCCTCCTTGAGGCTGCCGGCCGTGCCGTTCTGCCGCATCACGAAACGCAGCACATCGGCGTTCTTGACAATCTGCTGCTGCTGCAGCTCGCGGGCCACCCCGCCCAGCGTGTCACCGGGTTTGACCTCCAGGGTGTACGGCCCGCCCCCCGCCGGAGCGGTCACGCTGCGGACATACAGAAAGGCGGCCAGCGCAGCGAGCAGCAGCGCGGCGACCACACCCAGCAGGATTCTGATCCACAGCGCCCGGCCCCCTCCCCGCATACGGGTCACGACCGGACCCCGGCAGACAGCGCACGCAGTGGGTGGCGTGCCAGCCGCCCGGCCAGCTCCGCATCGGCGGGCGGACGGGCCCCGAAGCGGGAGACCACCCAGCCGCCCACCTCCACCGCCAGATGTGCGGCCCGCACTGCGTCGCGGTGGGTCAGCCAGCCGGCCAGAAACGCGCCGCCAAAGGCGTCTCCGGCCCCGGTGGCGTCGGTCAGGGTGTCGCGGGTGGCGGCCACGTGGGTGCGCGGCTGCCCCGGCCCCTCGATCAGCACACCCTCGGCGTCCATCTTCAGCACCACCAGCGCGTGGGGGTAGCGCCCGCACAGCCACGTCAGGGCGTCTTGCGGGTCGGTGTTGCCGCTCATGGCGCGGGCCTCATCGTCGTTGGGAAAGATCACGTCAAAGGGCACATGGTCCACAATCTCCAGGAAATTCTCGCGCCCCATCTGCTGAATCATCTGAAAGCTGCCGGGGTCCAGGCTCAGGGTCGCGTTGCCCTCACCGGAGCGGGCGGACTTGGACAGCCGCGCCGCCGCCAGAGCCGCTACCCGGGGAGGGTCGCGGAACAGACTCCAGGCGGTCAGGTGCAGGTGCCCCGCCGCGCGCAGCACCGCCTGGGGCAGTTCCCCGGGCAGCAGTTCCCAGTCGGCTCCCTGCCCGGTGAGCATGGCCCGCTGGCCCCGGCGGTCAATCAGGGCCAGGATCACGCCGGTGGGGTGTTCGGCGCTCAGGATCAGCTCGGTCTGCACGCCCTCGGCCTGCAGCTCGGCGGTCGCCAGTTCCCCGAAACGGTCGGTGCCGATCTTGCCCACGAAGGTCGCGGGAAACCCGCAGCGGCGCGCCCACACCGCGAGGTTGGCCGCACTGCCGCCGCCCGAGAGTTCCAGGCGACCGGTCGTGTCGCCGCCGGCGAGCATCATGGTATCGGGCTTGGCGAGCACGTCCCAGTTCAGGTCGCCCAGCGACACCAGGGGCCTGGCCGGGGGTTCGGACACCGGGGGTCTGCGTTCAGTCATGGTCGGGGCGCAGCATAGCGCGGCGCGGAGGGTGGGGCGGTCAAGCGCCCCTGGCGGTCCCCCGTTCCCGCTCCCGGCCCCCGCCGCCCTGCGCCACCAGCACCCACAACGCGAGCACGGTGGCCACCACGTCCAGCGCTCCGCCCAGGCCATACACCAGCTGCGCCCCCAGCGTGGGGTCGCCGGAAAATCCGCGGATGGGCACCACGTTGAGCACCGCCATTCCCAGCGCCAGCGCGGCCGAGACGTTCAACCAGTCCATCAGGCGCTTGCGGGCCGCCGGGTTGCCCGGTTCGGGTGCCAGACGGACCAGCGATCCGTTGACGGCATTGCTCGCCCCGATGGCCGCGCCCCACACGGTCATCAGGGCAGTGACGGCGACCGGATTGGCCTCCGGGGCCATGCCCGTCAGCAGGCCCAGCAGGGTCAGGCCCCACAGGGCGGCGCGCAGCGAGGTCAGCCACGGAAAGGCCAGCGCCAGAGCGCGCAGGCTGCCGTGGTCCGGCGCGGTGGCCTGCGCCGCACTCAGGCGCGTGAAGACCTGGGTCCACCACGCCAGCACCAGCGCCGCGAGCAGGAAATCCACGGCGTTGAACCAGCCCTGGGCATCAAAACTGCTCTGCCACAGCACAAAGGCCACGCTGCCCAGCAGCACCACCACCTCGGCCCACAGAAATCCCAGCGCCAGCGGCCGCAGGCGGGTCAGCGGCAGCTTCACAACCCCAGCTTGTGCGTCAGGCGCTGGCGCACGACCTCGGGCTGGGCCTGGCCGCCCATCGCCCGCATCACCGGGCCGAACAGCGCGTTCATGGCCTTGGCGTTGCCGGCGCGTACCTTGTCCACGGTGGCGGGGTCGGCCTGCATCGCGGCGTCAATGGCCGCGTCAATGGCGGCCGTGTCGGTCACCACGCTCAGGCCCCGCTGCTCGACCAGACTGACCGGGTCCTGCCCCGCCATCACCTCGGGCAACAGGTCCTTGGCGATCTTGCCGCTGATGGTCCCGGCGTCGATCAGGCGCACCAGGGTCGCGAGATGGGCGGGCTGCAGTGCGGTCCCGGCGATGTTCTGCTCGGCGGCGGCCAGTGCGCCCGCCACGTCGGTGAGCAGCCAGTTGGCAAGTTTCTGGGCGTCCGGAGCGGGGGCGCTGGCCAGGGCTTCATCGTAGAAACGCGACAGCGGCACGTTCAGGCTCAGGGTGGTGGCGTCGTTCTCGCGCACGCCCGCCGCGAGGTAACGCTCGCGCTTCTGTGCAGGCAGCTCGGGCATGCGGGCACGCACCCGCGCGATCCACTCGGGCGTGATGTCCAGCGGGGGCAGGTCCGGCTCGGGGAAATAGCGGTAGTCGGCCTCACCCTCCTTGGTCCGCATCAGAAAGGTCTTCTGACCGCCCTCGTCCCAGCCCAGCGTGTCCTGCGTGATGCGCCCGCCTGTGCCCAGCACCCGCGTCTGCCGGGCGGTCTCGTACTCGATGGCGCGCGCGACGCTGCGAAACGAGTTGAGGTTCTTGACCTCCACTTTGGTGCCCCACGGCTCGCCCGGTCTGTGCAGACTGAGGTTCACGTCGCAGCGCATCTTGCCCTCCTCGGGAGTGGCGTCCGACACCCCGAGGGCCTGCGCGATGGCCTGCACCGTTTCCAGAAAGGCGCGGGCCTGCTCGGCTCCGGTGATGTCGGCCTCGGTGACCATCTCGATCAGCGGACTTCCCGCCCGGTTGAGGTCCAGCAGGCTGTGGGGCGCGTACTGCGGATGCAGCAGCTTGCCTGCGTCGTCTTCCAGGTGCGCGCGCTTGATGCGCACGCGCTGCCCGGCGATGTCCAGGTACCCGTCGCGCGCAATCGGGCGGTCGTACTGCGAGAGCTGAAAGTTCTTGGGCGCGTCGGGGTAAAAGTAATTCTTCCGGTGAAACTGCGTGAAGCCCGACACGTCGCAGTTCAGACCCAGACCGAACATGATGCCCAGTTCCACGGCCTCGCGGTTGAGGGTCGGCAGCGTGCCGGGCAACCCCAGGGTCAGCGGATCGGTGAAGGTGTTGGGGTCCGCGCCGTGGTAGTCGGCGGGGCAGTCGCTGAAAATCTTGCTGCGCGTCCGCAGTTGCAGGTGAACCTCGAGACCGATCACCACCGCGTAAGCCTGGGCCACTTGAGACATGGGGGCCAGGATAGCGCCGGCGAATGGGCCCGACTGTCCCCGTCCGGAAGACGGCCACCTCTCGGTACTCAACCGGGCCGGGGCGGCCCTGGCGTGGTCGCGGGACCGGGCGGGATGGAGCGGCTGGGCGGCTGAGGGCCGAACGGGGGTGTCGTCAGGAGGGCCGGCGGTGCTCTAGGCTGGGCTGTGCGCCTTTTCCCCGCCGTGGCTCCCCTGCTGTTCGTGTTGCTGTGGAGCACCGGCTTCATCGGCACCAAGGGTGCGGCGCTGAATGCCGATCCCTTTGCGTTTCTCAGCGTGCGCTTCGTGCTTGCCGCCGCCCTGATGGCGGCCCTCACGCTGGCCCTGCGCGCTCCGTGGCCGCGCGGACGGGCGCAGTGGACCCAGGCGGTCTTCAGCGGCCTGCTGATTCACGCGGGGTACCTGGGGGCCGTGACCTACGGCATCTCGCAGCAGCTTCCGGCGGGAGTGATGGCCGTGATCGTGGGATTGCAACCGCTGCTCACCGGCCTGCTGTCCGGGCCGCTGCTCAACGAGACGGTGGACCGCCGGCAGTGGGCGGGCCTGGGCCTGGGCTTCGTGGGGGTGGTGCTGGTGGTGGTGGGACGCACGCCGGGAGCGGGCGTCTACACGGTCCCGGCCCTGCTCGCCGCCCTGCTGGCATTGCTGTGTACCACCCTGGGCACGCTGTACCAGCGCCGGGCGGGAGCAGACGTGCCGCTGCTGGGCGGCACGACGGGCCAGTACGCGGCCAGCGCGGTGGTGATGCTGCTACTCACCGCGTGGCACGGCGGCGCGTACATCCACTGGAACGCGGAATTCATCGTGTCGCTGGCGTGGCTGACCCTGGCGCTGTCGGTGGGGGCCGTGCTGCTGCTGCTCACGTTGATTCGCCGCATGCCCGCCGCGCGGGTGGGCAGCCTGTTCTATCTGGTGCCGCCGCTGACCGTGCTGGAGGCCTACGTTCTGTACGGTGAACGTCTGAGTTCCGTGGGCCTGCTGGGGCTGGTGGGGTGTGTGGGGGGCGTGCTGCTCGCCAGCAACCTGCCGCCCGTACGCGGGGCCTTCACGCGGCGGCGGCCTGGCTGAGGGGCGGGAGAACCGAGCAGCACAGCACGAGGGCCCGAACCCGCCGCGGGTTTACAGCCCGGCCCAGTCTATGGCGCAGATGGGTTCCCCCTGACCCACCCTCCGGGCGTAGCGTTCAAACATCACCCGGTCACCGTCCCGCTCCCAGCGCTCACGCGGCGTGCCCACGCCCCAGGCCTCGGAGAGCGCGCCCAACAGCACCACGTCACGCAGGCACAGCAGGGCAGCCAGATCCTCACGCCAGTTCGGGGGCAGCGCACAGATCTCCTGGTAGGCGGGCACAAACAGCTGCAGAAACCGCTGGCCGAACGCCGCCGCTTCCTGGCCGGGTGGGGTCAGCTGGGCCACGCCGTGCAGGCTCACGGCAAGGTCGTTCAGGAAAAAATGCTGCTCGCAGTCGTCGAAGTCAAAGACGTGCAGCGTCTGGCCGTCCCAGTGCAGGTTGTTGCCATGCAGATCCGAATGAATCAGGCCGTAGTTCTCCGGGGTCCGCGGCCAGGCCTTTATCCGCTCGATCAGGGCCTGTCCCCGCCGGCGCTGTTCGTCCAGACCGGGGGGCAAGCGCCGCAGGTCCAGCACCGACCCGGTATGCCAGTGCCGCCGGCGGGGCAACGCTGGGTCCGGCGTGTACCGGCGGGCCAGCACGTGCATCCGGCCCATCAGCCGTCCCCACGCGCCGACCACCTCGGGCGTCAGGTGGGAGGCCCGCAGCGGATGTCCGGGCAGCCGGGCCACCGCGAACGCCAGCCAGGTCCCCCCTGCCGGATCGCTGCGCTCCTCGACCCAGTGCCCGGTTTCTGACAGCAGGGGGCGGGCCACCGGGACACCCTGACCGTCCAGGTAACGGGTGAAATGCACCTCCGCAGCCACCATGCCCTTCTCCCGCCGCAGGGTGTGGGTGAGTTTTAATACCCGCTCAGGGGTGGCGAATACAGCGCTTTCAAAGCCGCCCAGCGCCTGCGCGTCTGCCATCCCAAAACGCGCCAGCAACGGCGGCGCGACCTCCTCAACCGGTTTGCTTGCAAGAGCGGGCAACATGCCGCCAACGTATCCAACACCCTGTCCGGGAACATGGGCCAAGTGGCCTAGGCCCGCCCTGCCCCCCGTTCCTCGGCGTCTCGTGGGCAGCGTGCGAAACGGTGGACCGGATCACTCCCGAACTTCCATGAGGGCATTTCCGCCCGGATGCCGCGCGCCGTACCCGTCGCCCGGATTGAACAGCGCACACCGTTCCAGCGACAGGCACCCGCAGCGGATACAGCTGCCCAGATCATCTCGCAGGCGGGTCAGCGTGGCGATGCGGTCATCGAGTTCCGCGCGCCAGCCTTCCGAGAGGCGGGCCCAGTCGGCTGCCGTCGGGGTGCGGCCCGACGGCAGGGTATCCAGCGCTGCCCGGACCGCAGCCAGCGGCACCCCCACCCGCACGGCCGCGCGAATGAAGGCCAGGCGACGCGCCGTGTCACGCGGGTAACGGCGCTGGTTGCCCGCAGTACGGACGCTGAAAATCAGGCCCTCGCGCTCGTAGAAATGCAGCGCGGACACCTTCAGGCCGCTGCGCTCGGCGAGCTGGGAGGGGGTCCAGTACGGGGCAGGTTCCGGGGTCATGGGCGGGGCTTGACCTCAACCGAACTTGAGGTTCTATGCTCCACGGTAACACGCCTGGAGGAAGCCCATGCCCGAGTGCCCCGACCGTCTCTGTTGCCCCCCATACCCCTGTCCCGCCGCGTGAACGCCGCGCGCTCTCCCCCGGAGGAACCCGAATGCACTTTGAGACCCTAACCCTGTGGTGCGCGGATCTGCACGCCCAACACGCGTTTTATACCCAGACGCTCGGCCTGACCACCGTGCAGAGAATGCCAGGCCACGTCACTTTCCAGGCGGGGCGAACCCGGCTGACCTTTCGCCACGCCGGGGAGGTGCAGGGCTTCTATCACCTGGCCTTCGACATTCCACGCAACCAGATGGACAGCGCCGAGGCGTGGCTGCGGGTGCGGACACCGGTGCTGCATGATCCTCAGGGGAAGGCCCGCTTTCCACGCAGCGGAAGGTGGACCAGCGAGAGCGTGTATTTCGAGGACCCTGCCGGAAACATTCTGGAATTCGTGGCGCGGCACGACTTTCCCAGCGACCGCGCGGCCGCGTTCAGTTCCACCGGCCTCCTGCATGTCAGCGAGCTGGGGGTGGTGGTGCCCGACGTGCCCGCGACCGTTCGCGATCTGGGCCAGCGCTTTGGACTCCTGCCGTTCAACGACTGCAGCGATACGTTCTGTGCCGTGGGAGATCACCACGGCCTGCTGATCGTGGTCCGGGAAGGTCGGGGATGGGTTCCGGCCAGACGACCCGCCACGCCCGCACCGTTCGAGCTGACCTTCTCGGAAGCGGACAGCCGTCAGGTCCTGCGCCACTCTGACCTGCCGGTCCACGCGGGAGCCGGAAAGGTTCACGCATGACCCGGCCCCTCAGTGCCGCAACCCACCTGCGCCTGGCCCGCCCGAGCCTGGATCTGGAGGCCGCGCGGCGGTTTTATGTGGACGGCCTGGGCCTGGATCTGCTGCACCACAGCACCGATGACGCCTTCGCCGCCCTGCTGATGATGGGCCTGCCGGGAGCGGCGTGGCATCTGGAACTGACCCGGCCCCACCTGCATCCGGTGGCCCCCACACCCACTCCGGAAGATCTGCTGGTGCTGTACCTGGGGACCGTCCCCACGCCCGAATTGGTGGCCCGGCTGGAGGAACACGGCGGACGGCGTGTGGAGGCGGCCAATCCGTACTGGGACCGCTGGGGCGTCACCCTCGAGGACCCGGACGGCTACCGGCTGGTGTTGTGTCAGCGCGACTGGAGCCACTGAAGCCGGTGTGGTCAGCCCTCCGAGTTCTCGGTGGTGTCCTGCGCGTCGGGGTCGTGGGGAGGGTCGCCGTCTTCGGTCAGCGAACCGAGCAACACACTGGCAAAGCTGCGCTTCTCCGGTTGCGCGTCGTCAGAGACCGTCGGATCGTCGTCATGAATGCCCACCAGCGGTGAGGTGTCCTTGCGGTCGTCCATGCCCCAGCATGCTGCGCCCCACGCGCGGCAGGATATGAACCGGGTAAAGCGGACCTTGAGCCGGGAAGGTGGCCGGGTCTGTTTCTCCGGGGTTGCCGGGCAGCCGTTATGCTTGTCCCATGAAAGAGATTGTCCAGACCCCCGACGCCCCCACCGCCATCGGTCCCTACAGCCAGGCGGTCATCTTCGGCAATCTGGTGGTCACCAGCGGACAGATTCCGCTGACGGCCAGCGGCGAACTGGTCGGGGGCGGCATCACCGAGCAGACCGAGCAGGTGCTCCACAACCTCCAGGCGGTGCTGCAGGCGGCGGGCACCGACCTGGACCGGGTGGTCAAGACCACCGTCTTCCTGGCCGACATGAACGAATTTGCGGCCATGAATGCCGTGTACGAGCGCTTCTTCCCGGCGCCCTCCCCCGCCCGCAGCACCGTGCAGGTGGCGAGGCTGCCCCGCGACGTGCGGGTGGAGATCGAGGTGCTCGCCGAGCGGCACTGACCTTCCCTGGCCACAAGGTGTGCTCCGGCGCGGAGCAAAGGCGCAGAGCAAACCGGTGGCCTTTTCCTGTTCCCTCAATCGCCTTTGTGCCTCAGCCCCCGACGCCGCGCCCCCACACATGACATTCTGCAGCGCATGGTCGTCCTTCCGGTTCGTTTCGAGCGCAGCCCGCGCCTTCACCCGATGCTGAGCGAGGAAGTCCACGCGGTGGGCACGCGGGTGGTTGTGCAGGGCAAGCGTGGGCCGGAGGTCGCCACCGTGCGCGGCGAGGCGGGCGAGGCCAAGCAGAACGAGCGCTACGGCGCGGTGCTGCGCCGGGCCACGCCCGAGGATCTGGAGCGCTGGGAAGAGTTGCACCGCACCGGCGAGGACCTCAAGTGGCTGCTGCGGGCGCGGGCGCGGGAACGCGGCCTGCCGGTCAAGCTGGTGGCCGTGGAGTTCACGCTGGACGAGAGCCTCGTGACGGTCAGCTACAGCGCCGACGAACGCATCGAGCTGACCGGCCTGATCGGTGAGGTCCGCGAACACACCCGCGCCCGCGTGAACTTTGCGGCCATCGGACCGCGTGAGCAGGCGCAGATGATCGGTGCGCTGGGCGCGTGTGGCCGCGAGAACTGCTCCAGCACGCACCTGCAGGACTTTGCCCCGGTCAGCATCCGCATGGCCCGTGACCAGCAGCTGCCCCTGAATCCGGAGAAGCTCTCGGGACCGTGCGGGCGCCTGCTGTGCTGCCTGCAGTTTGAACACACCCAGTACCAGGACCTGCTGCGTGATCTGCCGCGCAAGAACGCCAAGGTCTGCCACACCGGCAGCGGCGCGTGCGGCAAGGTCACCAAGCTGCACCCGCTGGCCGGCACGGTGGACGTGTACACCGATCAGGGCATGCTGCTGGGCGTGCCGGCCTCGGAACTGCGCCGCGCCTCCGAGACAGAGGCCAGAAGCGCCGACCATCGCAGCGCCGACGCCTGACCTTTACCCCCCTCCGGACCCCGGTCCAGTAAGCCGTTTCCACTACCGCCGCCGGCCCCGGCACGAACGCTAGACTCGCCGCCATGACTGCACAACTTGAACGGGTGGAGCGCAAGCTGGACGTGCCGCGGCAGGCCGTGGACTGGGAGCACTACGCGCCGCGTTACCAGCACCTTCTGGACACCCCGCTGACGGCGGCGGACGTGCCGGCGTGGCTGGCCGTGTGGAGCGCTGTGGACGCCGAGCTGGGCGAGACGGCGAACAAGCTCTCGACCTTCGCCGACCTGCACACCGATGACGGAGCCGCGCAGCAGCGGTACCAGACCTTTGTGGCGACCGTGATGCCGCCCGCCGCACGGACCGGGCAGGCGCTGACCGAGAAGTTGCTGGCGGTGCCGGACTACACGCCCGCCCCCGACTTTGCCCTGAACTATCGCCGGTTCCGCGACGCCGCCGCACTGTTCCGCGAGGCCAATGTGGAGCTGGGCGTGGTCCACGAGCAGCAGAAAAACCGCCACTCGGTGATCACCGGCAACCAGAAGGTCCGCCTGAACGGCGAGGAGCTGACCATTCCCCAGGCCAAGCAGCGCCTGGACAGCCCCGACCGCGCAGAGCGGGAAGCCGCGTGGCACGCGCTGAGCGCGAGCAACATGGCCGTGGCCTCCGAACTTGACGCGGTGATGCTTGACCTGATTGCCACCCGCCGCCAGCTGGCCCGCAACGCCGACGAGGCCGACTACCGCGCCCTCCGCTGGAAGCAGCTGGACCGGGTGGACTACACGCCCGCCGACTGCCGCGCCTTTCACGGGGCCGTAACGGCGGAGGTGGTCCCGCTGGCCTCACAGCTGGTGCAGGACACCGCCCGGGAACTGGGACTGGACCGCATGCGTCCGTGGGACTACAACCGCGGCCACCTGCCCGACCCCCAGGGCCGTGAGGCGCTGAAGCCCTTTACCACCGGCGAGCAACTGGAGGAACTGGCCCTGAAGGCTTTTGCAGGCGTGGACGCGGGACTGGCCGAACGGTTCAGCCAGATGCGCAGGGGCGGCCTGCTGGACCTGGAATCGCGCCCGGGCAAGATGTCGCACGCCTACTGCCAGTACTTTCCGGTGCGCAACGAACCCTTTGTGCTGATGAACGTGGTCGGCACGGCGGATGATCTGCGGGTGCTGTTCCACGAGGTCGGGCACGCCTTCCACGGCTTTTACAGCGGCGAGGCCCAGCCGCTGGTGTGGAACCGCTGGAGCCCCATCGAATTCGTCGAGATTCCCAGTATGGGCATGGAATTCCTGACCCTCGACCACCTCAGCCACGTGTTCGACGACGAGGCGCTCGCGCGCTACCGGTACAACCAGCTGCGGGGCGTGATCTTCTTCCTGCCGTGGGCCGCCCAGATGGACGCCTTTCAGCACTGGCTGTACGCCGAGGCCCCCGAGGACGTGCAGATTGCCGATCTGGACACCAAGTGGCTGGAACTCGACCGGACCTTCCATCCGTTTGTCGACTGGACCGGGCTGGACGAGACGCAACGGGCCCGGGGCTGGCAGTACTACCACATCTTCCAGGTGCCCTTTTACTACATCGAATACGCTATGTGCTACCTCGCGGCGGTCGGCATCTGGCGGGAGGCCCGCAATGACGCGGCGGGCGCTCTGGAACGCTACCGCGACGCCCTGCGCCTGGGCAATACCGTCAGCGTGCCCGAGCTGTACCGCGCCGCCGGGGTGGAATTCCGCTTCGACCGCGGGTACATCCAGGGCCTGATGACCTTCCTGAAAGAGCAGCTCGCCGGGGCGTAACTGGCCGGCGCCCCCGTCCTTTCTGACCCTCTCCCCGGAGAGGGTTTTTTCTGGCCTGGAGAACTGCAGGCGGCCACCGCACCGGACCCGCCCGAACCCCACCGCGTGTGACCGGCGTACACCGAAGCGAACACACGCACGCCGCTCCGCCACCCGGGCAGCGCAGTCCGCCGATCGGCCATTCGGCCCATGCACTCCTGAGCCCCGCCCCGCACACTGGGAACATGACTGTGTCCGAGAGAACCGTTGCCGTATTGCCCTTTGATCCGGTCCACGCTCCGCCCGAACAGCGGCGGGCGGTGGGACAGCTGCGCGCCGACAGCGCCGCCCATGACTGTCCCGAGGACCCGCTCCATAACCCGGACCAGGCGGCTCTGGAGCTGACCCTGCTGTTGCCCGACGAACGCGCCGAGTACTTCGTGGTGTGGGAGGGAGAGCGGGCCGTGGGGCTGGGCGGCCTGTCCTACGACCTGCAGCAGAACACCCACCTCGCGCAGGTCCGGCTGGTCGTCCATCCCCAGTTTCGCCGCCGGGGCCTGGGCCGCGCCCTGACCCGCGCGCTGGAGGCTGCGGCGCGGCGCCTGGAACGGCCCACCCTGACGTTTGCCACCACCAGCCTGAACCCGGCCGGCGAGGCGTATGCCCGCGTGCTGGGGGCCCAGGCCGCGCTCACCCTGCGCCAGACCCGGCTGGACCTCGCCGGAATTCCGCAGGAGCTGCGGCGCGCGTGGCAGGCGCGGCCCGAGAACGATCCGTACCGCCTGCACGCCTGGGACGGCCCGGTTCCCGAGGGATTTCTGGAGCGCATGGCCGACGTGATGATGGTGATGAACACGGCCCCCAGAGGGGACCTCGACATGAACGACTGGCGCATCACGCCCGAGATGATCCGCGCGTGGGAGGCCAACCTGAACGGAAGCGGCGAGGTGCGGCATCTCCTGGTGCTGGAAGACACCCGCAGCGGCGAGCTGATGGGCTACAGCGAGGTGTTCTGGAGCCCCGAGCGCGCCTCCATCGTTCACCAGGGAGCCACCGCCGTGCGCCCACAGGCCCGCGGCCAGGGCCTGGGCAAGTGGCTCAAGGCCGCCATGCTCGACCGGGTGGAGGCGGACTGCCCCGGCGCCCGGGAAATCCGCACCGGCAACGCCGAACAGAACGCCGCCATGCGCGGCATCAACGCGGCGCTGGGCTTCGCGCCGTTCATCACCATCACCGAGTGGCAGTTGCGGTTGCAGTAGTCGCCCTGGTCGCCCGGCCGGTGTTCGGCATGCGCCCGGTCCTGCGGGCCTTCACGCCCGCGGGGGGCCCAGCCGCACCCGGAACCCCCGGAGTTCATACCCCTTGACCGTCTCGTTGGTGCCGAGGGTGGGGGGCGTGAGCACCTGCAGGTCGTTCCAGATCAGCAGGCGGCGCAGAAACATGTCGCTTTCCTGAATCGCCAGGAACGCGCCGGGGCAGCGGTGGTGGCCGTCACCGAAGGCCAGCGCCTGCGCCTGTACGCCACGCGGCAGGGGCCGGGCCGGGCACAGCGCGTTGGGGGCCGCGCCCACCACGGCGGGGTCGGCGTTCGCGTCGGTGAGGTGCAGGGCGAGCACGCTGCCCGCCGGAATGTCCTGCCCGCCCAGCGTCAGGGCCACGTCGGTGCGGCGGTACAGGGTGCGGACCACCGGCTCCAGCCGCAGGATCTCGTGCAGGATGGCGTGGCGCTCGGCCTCGGTGCCGTGGACATAATCGGCGCGCAGCGCGGGGTGCGACAGCAGCTGCCACGCGGCGGCGCTGATGAACTCGCGGGTGGTCACCATGCCCGCCGTAGCGTAGGTCAGGCATTCGGTGACGATCTCGGTATCGCTGTAGCCGCGGTCGAGCAGGTGGCTGATCAGGTCGTCGCGGCGCTGTCTGCGGCGGGCAGCGATGGCGGGCCTGACGTCCAGCAGGTAAAAGGCAGCCACGTTGGTCTGCATGCGGGTCTGGCGGCCACGGCCCATGCGCTGCGCCGCGCCGGGCTGGCTGTCCAGGCCGTGTTCCACGAAGCTCATCACCCGCCGCTCCAGCCCCGGCACCACGCTGCTCGTCAGGCCCACCACCTGCGCAGCCACCTCCACGGCCAGCACCAGGCTCAGGTCGTCGAGGCTGGCCTCGCCGCGCCGCATCAATTGCCCGATCAATCGGTCGGCCAGCGCGGAGATCATGGGCCGGTAGCCCGCCACCGCCGCCGGCGTGAAGTACCGCGCGGTCTGGCGGCGCATGTCGTGATGTTGCTCGCCCTCGGCAAACAGCACCGGCGGGTTGGTCAGGCCCGGCCCGTGCTCGCCGGCCGATTCGGACATGAAGCCCGCCTGGGCCACCCCACCCAGGCGCAGCACCTCGCGGGCCGCGGCGAAGTGATGAACGTGGTACAGCCCGTCCCCGCCGGGGGTCACAGCCGGCAGCGCGGTCACGTCACGCGCCGGGTGGGTCAGTGGGGCGCCGAAGCCAAGCGGGCAGCCGGCAGCGGCGGAGCCGGAAAGGTGGGCCGGGTCGGGTCGGGGAGGCTGGGTCATGGGGAACGCTCCTGGCGCGCAGCGTGCGCGACGGTCTGAAGGGACTGGGTCAGCTGGGAAGCGCTCGCCGGGGACAGGCCGGCCAGGGACGGACCCGTCACCGCGCGGACGGTCTGCAGCGCCGCCGCCCAGCGGTCGCGGCCCGCCGGGGTGATGCGAACGGTGACGCCACGGGCATCGGTTCCGCCGCGCTCGCGCGTGACCGCTCCCAGTCCGTCGAGCGCCGCGAGCGTCCGACTGACCTCATAGCGCGCAATGCCGAGATGACGCGCCAGCTCTGCCGGCTGCTGCGGTCCCGTCTGCAGGTAGGACAGCGCGATGAAGCCGCGCAGATCCAGGGCGTGCCTCGCCTCCAGTTGCGCCGCTCCGGCAGCCACGAGGGCCTGCCAGGTGTCCCACAGGGCCGTCAGAAACTGCACCTCGGGAGAGTGCAGGTCTGGTGTGGGCGCCTGCGCCATGCCCATGGACCCTTCGTTCAGACTCATAACGGCATGATGGCGCTTTGGCTCAGTCATTGCAAATTGCAATCACTTTATTCGGGCTCATGTTCTCCGCCATGTCCCTGTTAGCCTGCCCGCATGAGGATCGCCGTTGCGGACGTGGGGACCAACTCCAGCCACCTGCTGATCGCCGAGGCGCTGCCCGGAAAGCGGGGCGGCTACCACGTCCTCGACACCCTCAAAGACCGCACGCGGCTGGGCGAGTGTCTGGACGCGGCGGGGGCCCTGACGCCCGAGGGCGAGGACCGGCTCGCCTCGGCGCTGACGGCGTTTCAGGAACTGGCGCGCTCGGCGGGCGTCGCCGAGGTGCAGGTGTATGCCACCAGCGCGCTGCGCGAGGCCTCCAACGGCGCGCAGGTTGCGGCGCGGATGCTCGCGCGCACCGGCATCTACCCCGCAGTGATCAGTGGGGAGCGAGAGGGCGAGCTGACGTACCACGGCGCGGCCCACAGCGTGGAACTGGGCGAGGACAACGTGCTGCTGGACCTGGGCGGCGGCAGCCTGGAAGTGGTGCGCGGCGACCGGCACGGCCCGCGCGACATCCTCAGCCTGCCGCTGGGCAGCATCCGCATGACCCGGGCGCACCTACCGTCGGCGTCGCCGGGCCGGCGCGAACTCGCTGCGCTGCGTGGGGCCGTGAGGGACGCGCTGGCCCCCCACGCCGGGCGCTTTGCGGTGGGGCCGCAGACCCGGGTGATTCTCTCCAGCGGCACCGCCGAGGCGGCGGCCAGGGCGCTGAGCGCCGGGGGCGCCGAGGTGGGCAGCGTGAACGGCGTGGGTTTCACGCTGCCCGACCTGGGCGAATTGCTGGAACGGGTGCGGTCCCTGCGGCCCGCCGCCCGCGCCCGACTTCCGGGGCTGGAGCGCCGCGCCGATACCATCGTGGGGGGGCTGGCCGTGCTGCACACGGCGCTGGAACTGCTGGGGGCCCAGGCGGTGACAGTCAGCGAGGGCGCGCTGCGCGAGGGTATGCTGATCGAGGAACTCACGCGCCTGCAGGCGTATGTCGGCGGCCTCAGTGCCCGGCAGCGCAGCGTGTTCACCGTGGCCGAACGCTTCGGGGCCAACCTCGCGCATGCGCGGCAGGTCGTGGCCCTGTCGTGCGGACTGCTCGACGCCCTAAGCGCCGCCGGCGAGGACTTTCCCGGAGAGGCCCGCAGCCTGCTGACCACCGCCGCCACCCTGCACGAGGTCGGCCAGATCGTGTCGCAGAGCGCGCACCACAAGCACAGCGCCTACCTGATCCGTCACGCGGGCCTGCGCGGTTTCGGCCCGCGCGAGATCGAGCTGATCGCCGTTGTGGCCCGCTACCACCGCAAGAGCGTGCCCCGGCCCTCGCACCCCGAGTTCATGGCGCTGCCGGCCACCGACCGCCGCCTCGCCTCGCGGCTGGCAGGTGTGCTGCGGGTCGCCGACGGGCTGGACCGCTCGCACGCGGGCAACACCCGGCTGTCCGGGTTGACGCGCCGCGGCGAAGAGTGGCGGCTGCAGCTCACCGGCGCGACCCCGCTGGATCTGGCCGGCGCCCGCGACAAGGCCGACCTGTGGACCAGGGAATTCGGGCCGCTGGTCCTCAGGGAGGGGTAAGCGCCCCTCCGGCACCTACCCTCCCCTGTTTCCCGGCCCCGGTTCAGGACGTGACGGTGTTCTGCGTCCCCAGGTGCTGTTGTTCCCACTCGTAGAACTCGGGTTTGTAGAACTCCAGCCGGATCTTCTTGTATTCCTTGGTGGAGTACAGAATGGCGTGGTCCACCCCGTTCGCCACTTCCTGCTCGATGGCGCTGATCTTGCCGAACGCCTCTTCCTTGCTGCGTCCGTGGACCATCGTGAAGATGGTGTAGGGCCACTCGGGGTAGGTAGGGCGCAGGTAACAGTGAGACACGGCCTTGAACTCGGCCATCTGACGGCCCACCTCAGCCACGTTCTCCTGCGCAATGGCCCACACGCCCATCGCGTTGAAGGTAAAGCCCGCCTTCTGGTGGCGGAACACGGCCGAGACGCGCCTCAGGGCTCCGGCGGCCTTCATCTTCGCGGCGTGGGCGGCGACCTCGTCAATGCTCAGGCCCAGTGCGGCGCAGGCGTCCGCATAGGGCTCCTCGGTCACGGGCAGATCCTTCTGGAACTCCACCACAAAGGCCTTGTCCAGCTCGGTCACCGCGTAACCGATGTTGCGCTGCTCGGAGGTGTACTGGGGCTTGGCCTTGGCGTTCCAGTCCTCCTTGCCGGTCATGTCGAACTCCACGCCGATCTTGAACAGGTGCAGCGTGGGCATCAGGCGGGTCAGGCGCGCGCCGCTCAGCTCGTGCAGCTTCTGGACATGCGCTTCCAGGTCGCTCTCGGGCGGCACGGCAATCGTGTACCACAGGTTGAAGTCGTGGTTGCGCTTGTAGTTGTGGCTCACGCCGGGATGCCCGTTCACGATCTCGGCGCCCGCGTCCAGCTGGTCCTCGTCGTGGACGGCTGCGACCAGACTGCTCTGGTAGCCCAGCGTGCGGGTGTCGAAGATGGCGCTGACCTGACGCAGCACGCCCTCGGCCTTCACCTCGCGCAGGATGTCCAGGGCCTCGTGCTCGCTCAGCCCCACCTCCTCGGCGATGACGCGGTAGGGACGCTGCACGATGGGAATGTCTTTCTGGATGCGGTTGAGCAGCTGTTCACGCGCCGTGACGGACGGAGCGGCGGGCGCAGCCTCAGGGGCAGGAGGGGTGACGGTCATGTTCCTACCATAGGCGTCTTGCGGGCGGCGAACGTCCCCGAACGAGCGGTCAGGTGGGGGAGCGGGCCGTGACAAGTCACAATGTCCCGTATGGAGAACCCCCAATGGTAACGGCCATCGTGATGGTGCAGGCGGACCGCTCGCGCGTGCAGGAAACTGCCGAGGCCCTGGCCGGCATTCCCAGCGTGCGCGAGGTGTACAGCGTCACCGGCGAGTGGGACATCGTGGCGATCCTCAAGCTCGCCGAATACGACCAGCTCGACAACGTGGTCACCGGGCACCTGCGCAAGGTCGAGGGCATCCTGCGCACCCAGACCATGCTCGCCTTCCGCACCTACAACGAGGCACTGCTCGACCAGGGCTTCGGCGTGGGCCTGGACGAGGGGCGCAGCGACGGCCCCGGCTGAGCGCCCGGTGCCATGTCCCGCATCACTGAATGCCCCCCGTCCGTGCTGACGGACGCGGCGGCCCCGCGCTAGGCTGAGGCATGACGGCAATTCAGGAGAGGATGGAGACGCTGCGGGACCAGCTGGTGGCGTGGCGGCGGCACCTGCACATGAATCCGGAGGTGGGCTTTCACGAGCACGAGACGTCCGCCTACATCGAGGCCGAACTCAGGAAAATGCCGGGCCTGAGCGTCACGCGCCCCACCGAGACCAGCGTGCTCGCCGTCCTGAAAGGCGGCCAGCCGGGACGCACCCTGCTGCTGCGCGCCGATATTGACGCGCTGCCCATCACCGAGGAGAACACCTTCGAGTTCGCCTCGAAAAATCCGGGCGTGATGCACGCCTGCGGGCACGACGGCCACACCGCCATTTTGCTGGGTGTGGCCAAACTGCTCTCCGACCATCCGGGCGACGTGCCCGGCGAGGTCCGCATGATCTTCCAGCACGCCGAGGAGATCGGGCCCGGCGGCGCAGAGGAACTGGTCATGCAGACCGGCCTGATGGACGGAGTGGACCTCGTGACCGGGCTGCACCTGAACAGCCAGCTCCCCGCCGGCATGGTGGCGGTCAAGCCGGGGCCGTTCATGGCCGCGCCCGACATGCTTGAACTCACCATCCAGGGCCGGGGCGGGCACGGCGCACACCCGGAAGAGGCCATTGATCCCATCGCGGTGGGCGCACAGGTGGTTACCAACCTGCAGCACATCGTCAGCCGGGGGGTCGCCGCCCTGGACCCGCTGGTGATCAGCATCACGTCGTTCCACAGCGGCACGACCCACAACGTGATTCCCGACCGTGCCGAGATGATGGGCACGGTGCGGACCTTCGACGCCGGGCTGCGCCAGCGTGCGCCGCAGCTGATCGAGCGCGTGGTCAAGGGCGTGTGCGACGCCCACGGCGCGACCTACGAGCTGAAGTACGAATTCGGCTACCGCGCCCTGATCAACACCGATTGGGTGGCGCAGCAGCTCAAGGACATCGCGCTGGAAACCGTGGGTCCCGAACACTTCCGCGACGCCAGCCCCACCATGGGCGGCGAGGACTTCAGCGCGTACCTGCAAAAGGCTCCCGGAGCGTACTTCAACGTCGGCTCGGGCAGCGACGAGCACGACAGCCGCTGGCCGCACCACCACCCGCGCTTCACCATCGACGAGGCCAGCCTGGAAACCGGCGTGCGCATGCTGCACGCCGCCGCGCTGCGCCTGAGCCTGCCGGAATAACGTGCTGCCCGAGGCGCTGGCCCGGCAGATCATCGAGGACCACCGGCGGCGACCCCGTCACACCGGGGAGTTGCCGGGAGTGCCGGGGATGTCCCGCGAGAACCCCGGTTGCGGCGACACCGTGACCGTCTGGGCCGAGGTGCGCGGAGGGCATCTGGCCGCCCTGCACTTTAGCGGACGCGGCTGTGCCATCAGTCAGTCGGCGGCGAGCCTGATGACCGTGGCCCTGCACGGCCAGCCGCTGGAGCGGGCACGTGAGGTGGCCGCCGCCTACCGCCGCACGATCCTGGGCGAGGCCGAGCCCGACCCGGCCCTGGGTGACCTGCTCGCCCTGGCCGGGGTCAGCCGGCTGCACGCCCGGCGCAGGTGTGCGCTGCTCGCCTGGGACGCTCTGGAGGACGCGCTGAATCAGACTTCTTCTCAGCCTCAGGAGCCGGACGCCGAGCGTTCCTGATCGGCGCCACGCCGCCGCGCCGGCTGTGGCGCGGACCGCGCCGGTTCCGAGACCCACACCCGGTTGCGCCCCTGCTGCTTGGCCGTGTACAGCGCGTCATCGGCGCGGGACATCCCGGCGGACATGCCCTCTCCGGCCCCGATCAGGCCGATGCCCACGCTGATGGTCACGGCCTGTTCGGGCGGGTCGGTCTGAGCGGCCACTGCCCGGCGCAGGTGTTCGGCCCGCTGCAGCGCCTCCTGTGGCCGGACGCCCGGCAGCATCACCAAGAACTCCTCGCCGCCCCAGCGCCCCAACAACTCGGCGTCGCGCAGGGACCGCCGCAGGGTCGCGGCCACCCGGCGCAGCACCTCGTCCCCGGCGCTGTGTCCCAGGCGGTCGTTGACGGCCTTGAAGTGATCGATGTCGAGCAGCAGCAGCGCTCCTCCCCGGTCATGCTTCTGGTCCAGCAACGGATACAGGGCGTGGCGGTTGTTCAGGCCGGTCAGGGCGTCGGTGTTGGCCAAGCGCTCGGTCATCAGCAGGGCCTGACGTTCCAGCACGAAATGTTCGCGGTACCACGCCAGACTCCACAGGGTCGCCAGGACCATGCCGCACAGCAGCTGAATCTGTGCCAGACGCGCTGCCTGGAAAAAGTCCACATTGTTCAGGGCCATCACGGCCCACGGCAGCGCCACCCCCAGCAGGTAAAACCCGGCCGTGACGGCGATGGCCCGACGGTAATTGAGCATCAGGAACGAGACGATGGAGACGATGACTAGCAGCCAGTACAGGTCCTCGAGCGAGGTGAGCAGGGCCGGGCCCCCCTGCAGCGGCGTCACCACCGCCCGCGCCACGATCACTGCGCCGCACACGGCCAGCGCCACCGCGTAAACGGTTTCGATGGGCCGGCGGGTGTACAGCCAGAACAGGTTCCATGACGACATGGCAAAGAAGACCGGGTTGGAGTACAGCGTCACCACGTCCGGGTAGGCCCGCTGCAGGTTGAGCACCCAGACCACCACCTGAACGATCATCCCCCCGCCGGCAATGCCCAGGTAAATGCGGCGGCGCATCTCCTCCCAGCGGGCCTGACGGGCGATCCGGCCCTCAGTCAGGGTTGAGGCAGGGGGTACAGCACGCTCGGCTCGGCTCATGTGATTCCTGAATTTTGCCTGAAGATCACAGGAAATACCGGCAAGACTTCACACCGTCCCCCGTCCACGCCGGGACGGACCTGCAGGGGGCCGTTCCGGCTTCACGGCGAGTCGGTGGGCGAAGGGCTGGCCGGGGCAGGAGCCGTGGTGCCGCGCACGACCAGGCGGGTGGGCAGGGTCAGTTCCCGGGCGGGGCGGCCGGCGAGCAGGTCCAGCAGGGCCTCCCCCACCTGACGCCCCTTGTCGGCGGTGGGCTGCCACACGGTCGTCAGGTTCAGGGCGGCGCTGCTGGGCAGATCGTCGTAACCGATGACGCTCAGGCGCTGCGGCACGGGCCAGTCCAGTTCCTGGGCCGCCCGCAGGGCTCCCTGGGCGAGAACGTCACTCATGCACAGCACCGCCGTGACCTGCGGCTGGGCCCGCAGCAGTTCCAGCGTGCGCGCCCGGCCCTCGGCGGGGGTGTTCCGCGCGGCCTCGGTGGGGTACAACCGCGCGCCGTCCACGGCCCGCACCTCGTCACGGTAGGCCCGCAGGCGTTCGGCGGTCGGCCGGTGGACCACCGCCGCCTCGCGCTCGGCGCTGACCGGCCCGCTGAGGCGCTGCGGTCCCAGTTCCAGGCACAGCGCGCCGATGTGCCGGTGCCCGAGGTCCAGCAGATGCCGCGCCGCCTGACGCGCGCCGGTGGCGTCGTCGATTCCGATGCCCACCGCGTCGTGGGACCCCGGGTGCTGATCGACGAGTACGGTGGGCAGGCCGCGGCCCAGCACGGCGCGCAGCAGGGCGCTGTCGGCGGCGCAGTACACGATGAAGCCGTCCACGCTCGCGCTGACCACCGGGGCCAGCGGGTCGGCGCGCGGATCGTCGGCGCCCGCGAGCAACAGCAGGTTCAGCCCCGAGTCCTGAATGGCGTGCGCCACACTGCCCAGGAACAGGGCGGCGGCGGGATCGGCAAAGGCGTACTCCAGCGGCGCGTCGTACACCACGCCGATCACGCCGCTGCGTCCGCGCCGCAGGCTGCGCGCCAGCGGATCGGGGCCGCTGTAACCCAGCGCACGGGCGGTGTCCAGAATCTTCTCACGCAGCTCCGCCGACAGCTGGTCCGGACGGTTGTAGGCGTTGCTCACCGTGGCGACACTCACGCCCAGTTCGCGCGCCACCTCGCGCAACGTGATGCGCCCGGAAGGCGAGCGGACCGGCTTGGCAGGCGTCATGTCCGGATGCTAGCGTAAAGTTCCGCGCTCTGAATCGTTTCAGAGATTTCGGCTCGCCGCCCTGTTCCCAGAGTCCAAAGGAGTGCCCGTGTCCGCCGTTCCCGCTGTCCCCCGCCGCGCCGAGATCGCCCGCACCGCCGTCAGCATGATGTTCCTGATCAACGGCGCGCTGTTCGCCACCTGGGCGGTCAACATCCCGGGCGTGCGCGACGCCCTGGGCCTCAGCGAGGCGCAGATCGGGGGAGCGCTGCTCGCCATCGGGCTGGGTGCGCTGGTGACCATGCCGCTCACCGGCGGCTGGACCGCGCGCTACGGCAGCGACCGGGTCACGTGGGTGTCGGCGGTGGCCTGCATGCTGTCGCTGGCGCTGCCCTTTGTGGCACCGGACTTCTGGGGACTGGTGCTGGCCCTGACCGTTCTGGGAGGAGCCAACGGCGCCATGGACGTTGCCATGAACGCCCAGGGCGTGACGGTGGAACGCCGCCTGGGACGGCCGGTGCTCAGCCGCCTGCACGCCTATTTCAGTCTGGGCGGGGTGCTGGGCGCGGGACTGGGCACGCTGCTGGTGGGCCGCGTGCCCATGCTGTGGCACGCACTGCTCGTCGTGGCGGTCACCACCGTGGCCGCCGCGCTGCTGGGCCGGCTGCTGCTGCCCGACCCGCCCGCCGAGAACGAAACCGGTTCAGGGGCAGAGCTCCCCTCCCACTCCCGGCCACGCCGCATCTTCGTCACGCCCGCCGTGCTGCTGCTGGGCACGCTGTGCTTTCTGGGCATGCTGTCTGAGGGAGCCAACTACGACTGGGCGGCGCTGTACTTCCGGGACGTGCTGGGGCAGGCGGGCGGACGGGCGGGGATGGGCTACACCGCCTTCGTGGTGACCATGACGCTGGGACGCTGGTTCGGCGACCGCCTGCGGACGCGGCTGGGCGACGAGACCATCGTGCGCGTCGGGGCGGCGGTCACGGCGCTGGGACTGGGACTGGCGTTGCTCACCCGTGACCCGCTGGTGGCCGCGCTGGGCTTTGCCCTTTCGGGCCTGGGCCTGAGCAACGTCGTGCCGGTGATGTACGGCACGGCGGGACACGCCCTGGCCGGACGCGGCATCGCGCAGGTCGCCACCCTGGGCTACGGGGGTTTTCTGCTGGGACCGCCGGTAATCGGCTTCGTGGCCCAGCACGCTGGCCTGCGTCCGGCGCTGGGAGTGGCGCTGGCCGCAGCGCTGCTGATCGCTGCCCTGGGCGGTGGGGCCTTTGCCCTGGTGCGCCGCCGGACCACGGCCACGGCGGTCCACCATCCCGGTGTCTGAGCCGCCCGGCGCGGTCCATCTGGCACGCAGCGCTGTTGCCGCCGGCCATACGGTGCCGCTTTAAACAATCTTTAGTCCCACTTCACGTTGATCCAAGTGGGAACGGGCCGCTTATAGCTGGGCAGAAGGGCAAAGTCGCCCCGCCCACCGCACTGCCTCAGGCCTGCGCCTGAGGCGGGTGGACGGTTCCTGCCTTCTGTGGCCCCGAATCTTTCGCCCCTCATCCCTGGAGGACACACCATGAGCAACCCCACCAACGAGAAGATCCTGAACCGCCGCAAATTCCTGGGGGCCGCCGGCGCAGTCGGCGCAGGCACCCTGCTGGCGGGCTGTGCTCCCGGCGTGATGGGCGGCGCGATGGCGGCCGGCGGCGTGGCCAAGCCCAACCTCGACGCCACCATCTTCAACTTTGCCCTGAACCTGGAGTATTTGGAAGCCGCCTTCTACCTGGCCGCCGTGGGCCGCCTGCAGGAGCTGGACGCCGTGGGCGGCAACAGCAGCAAGGTCATCCTGCCCGCCGGCTTCAGCGGCAGGAACGGCGCGGGCATCAAGTTCGAGTCGGCGGACGTGGCAGCCTATGCCAACGAGATCGCCTCGGACGAGCTGGCCCACGTGCGCGTGATCCGCAAGGTGCTGGGCGCGGCGGCCGTGCCCCAGCCCACGCTGGACCTGGGTCCGGCCTTTGCGGCGGCCGGCAACGCGGCCTCGGGCGGGGCCATCACCGGCTTTAACCCCTTTGCCAACGACCTGTTCTTCCTGCACGGCGCGTTCATCTTCGAGGACGTGGGCGTCAGCGCCTACAAGGGCGCGGCCCGGTTGCTCACCGACACCTCGGCGGGCGGCAACCTGGAAAACGCGGCCGGTATTCTGGCCGTCGAGGCGTATCACGCCGGCCAGATCCGCACCCTGCTCTACCAGCAGCGCAACACCCAGGTTACCCCTGCCCTGAAGGTCAGCGACGTGGTTGCGGCCATCAGCAACCTGCGCGACAGCGTGGACGGTGCCAGCGACGTCGATCAGGGCATCCTGGACGCGGCGGGCGGCGCGAATGTCGTTCTGGCCGACGCCAATTCCATCGCCTACAGCCGCACCCCCCGTCAGGTGGGCAACATCGTGTTCCTGGGCGTGAACGCCACCAAGGGCGGCTTCTACCCCGAGGGCCTGAGCGGCGACTTCAGCGCCATCCTGGCCCTGTAGGTTTCTGAGGGGTACGGTCCTGTTCGCCGCCGGGTTCCAGAGGCGGCTTCAGGACCAGAAGCGCCCTGGTCCCCGGTGGGCCGGGGCGCTTGTATGTTCCCCGGGGGCCTTCCCTATTGACAGGCTGCGAAGTCGCCGCTAAAGTAATCGAGCCTTCTGAGACGCGCCCCATGCGGAGCGCCGCTACCAGCAGAAGGTGCAACACACAAGGATGCCGAGGTGGCGGAATTGGTAGACGCACTAGTTTCAGGGACTAGCGCCGCGAGGTGTGTGGGTTCAAATCCCATCCTCGGCACCACACAGAAGCACAAGACAGAAAAGCCCCCGCAGCAATGCCGAGGCTTTTCTGCTGTTCTTTAGTCTGTTGTTTTTTAGGAACGCCTGCCCCCTCCCGGCATCCGTCCCCCCACCCCCGCGCTACCCTGAACGGCCATGACCGCCTCCTCTCCCCCCCCGCAGGAATTCCCGACCTACCGCACGGCGGAGTTTCTGCCGTCCTTCCTGCTGGGCTGGGGCCTGGGTGCGCTGCTGACCTTCGTGGTGCGCGCGCTGGCCGACGCTCTGCTGACCACCCCCTGCGAGGGCCGCACGGTGCTGGCCCTGATCGTGCCGCTGCTGCTGGGGCCGGGCGGGCTGGCTTTCACGGCGGCCAACTGGCGGCGGGCCCGCCGGGCGGCGCTGGGGCTGGGGCTGGTGGTGGCCTCGCTGCTGCCCGCGCTGTATGTGGGCGCACGCGACATCGGCGACCTGCGCCGCGAGGGCTGCGCGGGCGGGTACATCGTGCTGGCTCCGGCGGGCGGCGACTCGGTATCCAGCGTGGGGCTGGCGGTGGGCACCTCGCGTGAATTCACCGGACGTATCGGCGGCTTTACCCCACAGGACTACCCCGGCGAATTCCAGTTGCGCGGACAGGGCAGCGCGCCCGGCGTGGTCGTGACCCTGCCGAAAACAACGGTCCGGGCCGGGGAGGTCTTTCCGCTCACCATCACCGTGCAGCCCGGTGCCGGCGTGAACACCTACACCGCCGCCGTGCAGGCCACGACCACCCAGGGAGACCGCAGCGTGAGCGCCGACGGCACGCTGGAGGTCAATGTGCGGCCCGCCGAGGTGAAGTAGCCTACACCCCGCCCGTCAGCTCCCTGCGCCTGCCTCTGCCCCGTGGCGCACAGGTGCTACGGTAAGCCGCGTGAACGTGACCGAGGTCTCCAGCATCGCGCTGCAAACTTTTCTGACCATGCTGGTGGTCATGGACCCCATCGGCCTCGCGCCCATCTTCATCGGGCTGGCCGGCAACCGGCCCAGTTTCGAGCGGCGCAAGGTGGCCCTCAAGGCCGCGCTGGTGGCCGGGGGCATCATCCTGGTGTTCGGGCTGGTGGGCCGGGCGCTGCTCGAACACCTGGGCATCAGCCTCAGCGCCTTCCGGGTCGCGGGCGGCATCCTGCTGTTTCTCATCGCGCTGGACATGGTATTTGCGCGGCCCAGCGGCAGCAAGGAAACCCCCGAGGAGGAGCAGGAGGCCCATGAACGCCAAGACATCAGCGTGTTTCCGCTGGCGATTCCGCTGATCGCCGGTCCCGGCACGCTGGCGTCCATCAT
Source organism: Deinococcus aerophilus (assembly GCF_014647075.1). NCBI lineage: Bacteria > Thermotogati > Deinococcota > Deinococci > Deinococcales > Deinococcaceae > Deinococcus > Deinococcus aerophilus. The sequence continues at coordinate 111,170 of NZ_BMOM01000005.1, forward strand.
GATCCAGGCCAACACCGCGCACGGCAGTCCGCTGCTGCTGACGGTGGTTTTTCTGGTCACGGGCTTCGTGCTGCTGCTGTGCTACCTCGCCCTGCGGCTGAGCGGCCAGATTGCCCGCGTGATCGGCGTGACCGGCGTGCATGTGGTCACGCGGGTGCTGGGGGTGCTGCTGGGCGCCCTGGCGGTGCAGTACGTGGCCGACGGCGTACTGGAACTGTTCCGGGGTGGAATGCGTACAGGCTGAGGAAAAATGCGGACGCGGCTTACCCTGCCTACACCAGTACAGTGACGCCCCTCCCGGCTGCCCATAAGCGTCCAGGCACAACATTTCGCTGACCCACGCGCCGTAGAATGCGGGGCATGACAATCAAGGGCGTGAGGGGGGAAGAGGACGGACAACCAGCTCGTGTGGTTGCGGGACCCCGCGTGGTGGCAGACCTGAATGCGCCGCGTGTGCTGGTGCTGAACGCATCCTACGAACCGCTGCATGTCACAAGCACCAAGCGGGCCATCACGTTGCTGCAGTACGGCGTGGCCGAGGTGCTTGAGGACAGCGGCGACGTAATCCGCTCGCCGAGCACGGTGCTGAGCGTGCCCAGCGTGATCCGGCTGCGCCGCTACATCCGTCGTCCGCGCGTGCATCCGGTGCCCTTTAACCGCCGCAACGTCCTGCGGCGCGACACCTTTGCCTGCCAGTACTGCGGCTCGGAGGGCGACCTGACCCTCGACCACGTCATGCCCCGTTCGCGCGGCGGGCGGCACAACTGGGACAACGTGGTGACCGCGTGCCGGGGCTGCAACCAGCGCAAGGGCAACCGCACGCCCGATGAGGCCGGCATGCCGCTGCGGGTGCCGCCGCACGCCCCCACCTTCGGCGTCTATGCCCACGGCCAGTTCGCCCACTGGCAGCCGGAATGGGCCCGCTACATCCACTGAGCGTCATTCGCCAAGTACACCGCCCCGGAGCCCTCGCCCGCACCCGGCTCGACCCCCTAAACTACCCGTCATGAACCGAGCCCAGGCCTACGCGCTGATGCTGGAACACACGCCCTCGCCGTCGCTGCGGCGGCACATGCTGAATGTGGAGGCCGCCATGCGCTGGTACGCCCGCCACTGGGGCGAGGACGAGGAGCAGTACGCCGTGACAGGCCTGCTGCACGACTTCGATTACGAACTGCACCCGCAGGAGCACCCGACCTGGGGCGTGCAGTTTCTGCGTGACCACACCGACACCGCGCCCGAGGTGCTGGACGCGATCATGGGGCACGCGGCCTACACCGGCACCCCGCGCACCACCCGGCTCGCGCAGACCCTGTTCGCGGTGGATGAACTGACCGGACTGGTGCAGGCGGCGGCCCTGATCCGCCCGGACGGAGACGTGCGGCAGGTGGAACTGAAGAGCCTGAAAAAACGCTTCAGGAACCGGGCGTTTGCAGCCGGGGTCAACCGCGAGGAGGTCGAGCAGGGCGCGCGTGAGCTGGGCGTGGAGTTAGACGACCACCTGCAGCACGTGCTGAGCGCCCTGCAGGAGATGTCGCCCGTGGCCGAACCCGCCTGACCCCGCTTCGGGCTGGCTGGCCCCGTGTGGGCCGCGCCGGAGCCCGGTTACAGCCGGGGCGGAAAGCGCACGAAGGTCAGCCAGAAGTCCTCGAAGGCGCGGATGGCGCTCAGGAAATTCTCGAAGCCCACCGGCTTGACCACGTAGCCGCTGGCGTGGCGCTGGTAGGACAGCCGCACGTCGTCCTCGGCCTGGCTGGTGGTCAGCATCAGCACCGGAATGCTGCTCAGGTCCGCGTCGGCCTTGATCTCCTCCAGAACCTCCAGTCCGTTCTTGCGCGGCATGTTGATGTCCATCAGGATCAGGTCCGGGCGCGGCGCGGCGGCGTGCTCGGCCTCGCGGCGCAGGAACCTCAGCGCCTCCACCCCGTCGCGGGCCACATGCAGGCGGTTGGGCACGCGCGCGTCCTCAAAGGCCTCCAGGGTCAGCAGGATATCGGGTTCGTTGTCCTCCACAAGGAGGATCTCGATCTGGCGGGCAGGGGCCTGGGTCATGGTTGGAGGGGGGTCATGGTCGGGGAGGGGGCAGGGCTGGGGGACACCGCGGGCAGGGTGAGATGAAAGGTGCTGCCCTGTCCGGGCGCAGACTCCAGCCACAGCCGTCCGCCATGATGCTCCACGATCTTACGGCAGATCGCCAGGCCCATGCCGTTACCGGCATAGTCCTCGCGGCGGTGCAGCCGCTGAAAGATGTCGAAGATCCGTTCCTGATACTCCGGCGCGATGCCGATGCCGCTGTCCTGGACGGTGACGTGAATCCACGGTCCTTCCTGGCGTGACGCGACGTACACGCGCGCGGGCTGGCCCGGCAGCGTGAATTTCAGGCCGTTGCTGACCAGATTGGTGAGCAGCGGCGCGAGCAGCGGCGCGTGGCCCAGCACCCGGTGCGGGGTCTCCCAGGTCAGCTGCCCATCGCCCGCCGCACGCGCGGCCTGCACATTCTGCGCGGCCAGCCGCATCACGTCGTCGAGGGCCACCGGCACCGGCAGGGTCTCGCCCCGGCCCACCCGTGAGAAGTCCAGCAGGTCCTGAATCAGGCTGCGCATGCGGCCCACCGCGTCCTGCATGAACGACAGGTAGCGGTCGGCACGCTCGTCGAGCTGCCCGCCGTAACGCCGCTCAAGCAGTTCGGCGTAGCTGCCCAGGGTCCGCAGCGGCTCCTGCAGGTCGTGCGAGGCGACATAGGCAAACTGCTCCAGGTCGGTATTGCTGCGCTCGAGTTCCTCGATGGCTTCCTCGAGCCGGGTCTGGGCGCGCAGGCGCTCGGTGATGTCCTGCACCATCAGCACCGCGCCGCTGACCTCTCCTGACACCGAGAACATCGGCGTGACCACGCTGGACACGTCCACCGCATGGCCCTGCGCGTGCCACAGCACGTCGTGGTCTATGCGGCGGGTCTGGCCGTCGCGCAGGGTCTGGTGGATGGGGCACTCCTCTTTTGGGTAAGGGGTGCCGTCGGCGTGGCTGTGGTGAATCAGGTCGTGCTGCTGACTGCCGATCAGGCGCTCGACGCTGTAGCCGAGCATGCGCGCCGCCGCCGGGTTGGCGAAGGTGCTGCGGCCCGCCGCGTCCAGTCCGAAGACTCCCTCGCCGGCGGCGGTCAGCAGCAGCGTGGAAAAGCGCGTGACCTCGGCGAGTTCCTGGGTCCTGGCCGTGACCCGGCCCTCCAGCTCGGCGTTCAGTGCCCGCAGCGCCTCCTCGGCCTCACGCACGGCGCTGATGTCGGTCTGGGTGCCGATCCACTCACGCACGCTGCCGTCCCCGTTAAGAACCGGCACCGCCCGCACCTGCATGGGCACGTACTGTCCGTCGGCGCGGCGCAGACGGTGTTCGGACTGATAGGGCCGCAGGGTCTGCACGGCCTCCAGCCAGCCGCCCACCGAGCGCTCGCGGTCGTCGGGGTGCAGGGCCTGTCCGCCCCCCCCGCCATCCAGGTAGTCGTCGGGGCCCTGGCCGGTAAACGCCTCCCAGCCCGGTTGCGGGCCGTTGAAGACCCCCTGGGCATCGGTGGTGAACACGATCTGTGCAGTGGCCTCGACCAGCGAACGGAAGCGCTGCTCGCTGCGGCGCATCTCATCTTCAATTCTGCGCTGGGCCGTGACGTCCACAAAGACGGTCGTGACCTGTTCGGGTGTCCGGCTGCCCGGAGCGCGGCGTGGAATGGCGCTGACCAACAGCCAGCGCCAGTCCTGCTCGCCCGGGTGGTAGACCCCCATCGGCACTTCCAGCAGGGGCTGCCCGCTGCGCAGCGCCTGAACGGACGGATGCGTCTCGCTGGGAAAGGGCCGGCCGTCCGGATGTATGGTCCGCCAGCACGGATCGAGCACGTCGCGTCCGGTCAACTGTTCGGGGCTCAGGCCCAGGATGGTGGACGCGGCCGCGTTGGCGTGCTGGACGGCGCTGTCTGCTCCCTGCACGGTCATGCCCAGCCCCAGGCTGTCCATGAGTTCCAGCGCCACCTCCAGCGGATCATGGGCCTCGCGCAGATGAAGCAGGGCCGCGCCCGGCCCCGACGGCGTGATGGTCGCCAGCGCCGGGGCCACCGTGTCCACCATCTGGATGGACAGGCGTGAGCCCGCTCCCTCAAAGGCGCGGGCCAGCGCGTCGCGCAGCTGCTGCGCCGTGCCCGGCACGAACAGGGCGGCCCAGTTGTGGGCCGCGTCGGCCTCTCCCTGCGAGACGCTTTCCAGGCGTTCACGCGCGGCGGCGTTCAGGGCAAAACGGCCGCTGGCCCACACCACCACAGTCGGGTCGGGCAGGGCGGCGAGCAGGGCGGCGGCCTCCACACCCGCAAAGGGCGCGGCGTCAGACACGTCGATCAGGGACTTCAAGGGAACTGAGGAGCGTTCAGCCGCGCAGCGCGTAGCCGACGCCGCGTACGGTGCGGAGCAGGCCGTAGCCGTCAAGGTCGCGCAGCTTGGCGCGCAGGTTCGCCATGTGCACGTCCACCACGTTGCTGCCCTCGGGCAGGCGGCCCTGCCAGATCTCCTGACCGATCTCCTGGCGCGAGTAGACCCGGCCCGGCTGACGAATCAGCAGCGCCAGGATGTCGAATTCCTTGGGCGACAGCCGCAGCTCCTCGGCCTTGTAGGTCACCAGCCGCTTCTGGGGGTCCAGGGTCAGCTCGCCCATGCTCAGGCTCTCGGTGGTGCGCTGGCGCAGCTGCACCTTCACGCGGGCGAGCAGCTCGTCGGGGTGAAAGGGCTTGATCAGGTAGTCGTCGGCGCCCAGGCCCAGCAGGCGCACCTTCTCGTCCACCGTGTCGCGGGCGGTAAGCACGATGATCGGCACGGCGCTGTTCTTGCGCAGCCGCTGCACCACGTCGCCGCCGTCAAAATCGGGCAGCCCCAGGTCCAGCAGGATCAGCGCCGGGTGATCCTCGCGCGCCTTGATCAGCCCGTTCATGGCCGAATCGGCGTGTTCGACCTCGTAACCGGCGTCCGTCAGGTCCATCTTCAGGACGTTGGCAATGTCCAGATCGTCTTCGATCACCAGAATGCAGGGGGAAGTCACCGTTTCATGATACGCCTTCATGAAGGCTGCGGGCGCGTCGTCCGGGTGTGCAGCGCGTCGGCGCTGCCGTGGGAAGGCCCGCACCTCGCCCCTCCCCCACCGGACAGGGGGTGGGCTGCGCTGGAAATTCAGCCCCCCTGTCGTGCTAGCCTGGGCAGACCGCGTCACGGGTCTGGCCCCTTATCGGGCTGGTCACGGGCGACACAATCGCCAGCAGTTCAGCACGTCCACCTGACTGAGACTGCCTCCAGGCCGCATCCGCTGGGCCACCGCCGCATTCAAGTCACGCCTGGCCTCAAGTCCTTCTCTGCGATTTTGCGACATCTGCATCATCTGGTCCCGACCGCACAGGCCACGCTCCGGAGTTCCCAAATGACCCACCCAGACAGCACCCCGACCGCCCCGCACCTCGAAGTGATTCCGCTGGGCGGCATGGGCGAGATCGGCAAGAACATCACCGCCTACCGCTACGACGACGAGATCATGGTCGTCGACGCCGGCCTGGCCTTTCCCGAAGCGCACCAGATGGGCATCGACCTGATCATCCCGCGCATCGACTACCTGCAGCAGAACGCAGGCCTGATCAAGGGCTGGATCCTGACGCACGGCCACGAGGACCACATCGGCGGCCTGCCGTACATCCTGCCCCGCCTGCCCAAGGTCCCGGTGTACGGCGCGCCGCTCACCCTGGGTCTGGTCCGCGAGAAGCTCTCGGAGTTCGGCATCAAGGACAACGAGACCGACCTGCGCGAGGTGGACCTGAACGCCAAGTTCAAGATCGGCAAGTACTTCGGGGTCGAGTACTTCCGCATGACCCACTCGATTCCCGACAACGCCGGGTACATCCTGACCACGCCGGCGGGCCGCATCGTGCACACCGGGGACTTCAAGCTCGACGAGCATCCCAGCGACGGCCAGCTCAGTGACCTGGGCAAGATCGAGCAGGCGGGCAAGGACGGCGTGCTGCTGCTGATCAGCGACTCGACCAACGCTGAGCGTCCGGGCCGCACCATGAGCGAGGCCGAGGTTGCCCGCAATCTGGAAGACGTGATCGCCGGCTGCAAGGGCCGGGTGTTCATGACCACCTTCGCCTCGAACGTCAACCGCATTCAGAACGTCATCAACATCGCCCACCGCCAGAGCCGCCGGGTCGTGATGGAGGGGCGCAGCATGCTCAAGTACGCGCAGGTGTCCCAGGGCCTGGGCTACATGGAACTGCCCGAGCCGTTGCTGACCAACGATGAGGTCGCCAGCATGCAGGACCAGCAGGTGCTGTATGTCTGCACCGGGTCGCAGGGCCAGCCCATGAGCGTGCTCTCGCGCCTGGCGTTCGGCAACCACGCCAAGATCGCCCTGCGCCGCGGCGACAGCGTGATTCTGTCCAGCAACCCGATTCCCGGCAACGAGGAAGCGGTCAACCTGGTCATCAACCGCCTGTACGAGATCGGCGTGGACGTGTACTATCCGCCCGCGTACAAGATCCACGCGTCCGGCCACGGCTCGCAGGAGGAACTCGCCACCGTGCTGAACCTCGCGCGGCCCAAATTCTTCCTGCCGTGGCACGGTGAACCCCGCCACCAGATCAACCACGCCAAGCTGGCCCAGACGCTGCCGCGCCCGCCCAAGCGCACCCTGATCGTCAAGAACGGCGACGTGATCCGCCTGAGCGCCGATGAGTTCAAGGTGACCGGCACGGTGCCTGCGGGCGCGGTGTACGTGGACGGCCTGGGCGTAGGCGACATCGGCGACGACGTGCTGCTCGACCGCGTGAACATGAGCCAGGAGGGCATCCTGATCATGACGGCGGTGCTGCACCCCACGCCGCATGTGGAGGTGGTCTCGCGCGGCTTCGTGCGCGCCAACCGCGACCTGGACAACCAGATCCGCAAGGTGGCGCTGGAGGCCATCGAGGGGGGCACCCGCGACAAGAAGCGCCTGGAAGACGTGCGCGACGACATGTACGGAGCCGTGCGGCGCTTTGTCCGCAAGGTGACGGGACGCAACCCGGTCCTGATTCCCATGATCGTGGACTGAGCACAGACTTTTGCGGGCGGGCAGACGGCGCAGGCCGTTCCTGCCCGCCTTTTTGCGGGTCTGAGGCGGCGCGCCCGCACCCGGGCACCGGCCCGTTTTTCCCCATACCGACACTTTCCTTTTCTCGGGCCGCCCTATAATCGCGCGCATGGGCATCATTCCTTACGTGATCGAACAGACCGGACGCGGCGAGCGCAGCTACGACATCTACTCGCGCCTGCTCAAGGACCGGATCATCTTCGTGGGTACGCCCATCGAGTCGCAGATGGCCAACAGCATCGTGGCGCAGCTGCTGCTGCTCGACAGCCAGAATCCCGAGCAGGAAATCCAGATGTACATCAACTGCCCCGGCGGCGAGGTCTACGCCGGGCTGGCGATCTACGACACCATGCGCTACATCAAGGCGCCGGTGTCCACCATCTGCGTGGGCATTGCCATGAGCATGGGCAGCGTGCTGCTGATGGCCGGGGACAAGGGCAAGCGCATGGCCCTGCCCAACAGCCGCATCATGATTCACCAGGGCTCCGCCGGCTTCCGGGGCAACACCCCGGACCTGGAGGTGCAGGCCAAGGAAGTGCTGCACCTGCGCGACCGCCTGGTGAGCATCTACAACAAGCACACCGATCTGCCCCACGACAAGCTGCTGCGTGACATGGAGCGCGACTACTTCATGTCGGCGGACGAGGCCAAACAGTACGGTCTGATCGACAGCGTGATCGAGAACACGCGGCAGATCGAGGAGGTCGGCGTATGACCAAGGCAGGAACCGGAGACCGCTGCTCGTTCTGTGGGCGCCAGCATCCCCAGATCGCCCAGCTGATCGAGGCCCCGGGCCGCGCGGCCTTTATCTGCAACGAGTGCACCGACCGCGCCTTTGAGCTGGTCAAGCAGAACAAGAAGGCCGGCAGCGAGTTCACCCTTGAGGAGCTGCCCAGCCCACGCGAGATCAAGGCCTACCTCGACGAGTTCGTGATCGGGCAGGACGAGGCCAAGAAGGCGCTGGCCGTGGCGGTGGTCAGCCACTACCAGCGCCTGGCACACCCCGACGTGAATCTGCAGAAGAGCAACATCCTGCTGATCGGGCCGACCGGGACCGGCAAGACGCTGCTCGCGCAGTCGCTGGCCGAGATGCTGGAAGTGCCCTTTGCCATCGCCGACGCCACCACCCTGACCGAAGCGGGGTACGTGGGCGACGACGTGGAGAACGTGATCGTGCGCCTGCTGCAGGCCGCCGAATACGACGTCTCGGCGGCCGAGCGCGGCATCATCTACATCGACGAGATCGACAAGATCGCCCGCAAGTCCGAGGGCACCTCGATCACCCGGGATGTCTCGGGCGAGGGCGTGCAGCAGGCGCTGCTCAAGATCATCGAGGGCACGGTCGCGCAGGTGCCGCCGCAGGGGGGCCGCAAGCACCCGCAGCAGGAACTCGTGCAGGTAAACACCAAGAACATCCTGTTCATCGTGGGCGGGGCCTTCGAGAGCATGTCCGAGATCGCCCGCGCCCGTACCAACGTGCGCGCGGTGGGCTTCGGTGCCGAGCACAAGGGCGAGGAGAAGAGCGAGCTGCGTTTCTTGCCCGAGGACCTCGTGAAGTTCGGGCTGATTCCCGAGTTCGTGGGCCGCCTGCCGCTGGTAGTCCAGCTTCAGGACCTCGACGAGGAGGCGCTGGTTCGCATCCTGACCGAACCGCAGGGCGCGATCGTGCGCCAGTACCAGTCGCTGTTCGGGTTCCAGGACGTGGACCTGTCCTTCACCGAGGGCGCGCTGCGCGAGGTGGCCCACCGTGCCAAGGAGCGCAAGACCGGGGCGCGCGGCCTGCGTGCGGTGCTGGAAAAGGCCATGACCGATCTGCTGTTCGAGCTGCCGGTCGAGGGCCTGCGCGAGCTGCGCTTCGACGCCGCCCACATCGACTCGCCGCTGGATATACTTGAGTCTAAGGGACTCAAGAAGTCTGCGTAAAAGGCAACGAAGCTTACAGCATCCCCGCCGGGGGGTCCCTAGAATCCTGGGACACCTTGCGGGGGTGTCTTCTTGCATTCTTCCCGCGTTAAAGTGGTCTATTCACCCGCTGCCCACAAAGCGCGGTTCTAAGGAGTCAGCATGATCTGGGAACTTCCCGTCGTCGCCCTGAGAAATATGGTTATCCTGCCCGGTGTCACGCAGAACATCGACGTGGGCCGTCCCAAGAGCAAGCGCGCCGTGGACGAGGCGCAGGCTTCCGACCGCCGCGTGCTGCTGCTGACCCAGCGGGACGCGCGCACCGACGATCCCACCCGCGCCGAGCTGTACGACATGGGTGTGCTGGCCGTGGTCAAGCAGGTCGTGCGTATGCCCGACAACACCTATCAGGTGCTTGTGGAGGCCCAGGAACGCGCCTCCGTGCAGGACGAGGTGAGTGCCGCCTACATGCGCGTGCGCGCCGAGACCCAGCCCACCCTGACCGATGACAGCCGCGAGGCCGTGGTCCTGACCGGCGAGGTCAAGTCGGCCTTTGAGGAGTACCAGCGCCAGAACAAGAACCTGCGCCTGGACAACTACCAGCTTGAGGGGCTCAAGGCCCTGAACGACGGCGGCGCCCTGTCCGATCAGGTCGCGCACCACGCCACCTGGACCCCCGAGGAGAAGCAGGAGATTCTGGAGGCCGTTGCGCTGCGGGCCCGCCTGGAAGCGACCCTGAAGTTCCTGACCCGCGACACCGAGCGCTTCAATATGGACAAGAAGATCGCCGGGCGCGTCAAGGAACAGATGGACGCCAACCAGCGCGAGTACTACCTCCGAGAGCAGATGAAGGCCATCGGCAAGGAACTGGGCGGCGGCGAGGACGGTCCCGCCGAGGTCGAGGCCCTGCGCGAGAAGATCGAGGAAGCGGGCATGCCCGAATCGGTCAAGGAAAAGGCCCTCAAGGAACTGCTGCGCCTGGAGCGCACGCCCGGCGGCAGCCCCGAGAGCACGGTCGTGCGCAACTACATCGACTGGTTGATTGACGTGCCGTGGAGCAAGCGCGACGAGGAGATTCTGGACATCGGGCGCACCCGCGACATCCTGAACGCGGACCACTACGCGCTGGATGACGTCAAGGACCGCATCCTGGAATTCCTGGCCGTGCGCCAGCTGACCCACAAGGACGGCGAGACCGAGGAGCAGCGCAAGGAACGCACCGCCGAGGAGCGCACCGATGACGCCGAGCTGCGTGCGCCCATCCTGTGTCTGGTGGGGCCTCCCGGTGTGGGCAAGACCTCGCTGGGCAAGAGCATCGCCCGCAGCCTCAACCGCAAGTTCGTACGCATGAGCCTGGGCGGCGTGCGCGACGAGGCCGAGATCCGCGGCCACCGCCGCACCTACATCGGTTCCATGCCCGGGCGCATCATCCAGGGCATGAAGACGGCGGGGGTCGCCAACCCGGTGGTCCTGCTCGACGAGATCGACAAGATGAGTAGCGACTGGCGCGGCGATCCCTCCTCAGCCATGCTGGAAGTGCTGGACCCCGAACAGAACCACACCTTCCAAGACCACTACCTGGAAGTGCCCTACGACCTGTCGCAGGTGATGTTCATCACGACGGCCAACAGCCTGCAGACCATTCCCCGTCCGCTGCTTGACCGCATGGAAGTCATCCAGATTCCCGGCTACACCCAGGTCGAGAAGGTGGAGATCGCCCGGCGTTACCGCGTGCCGCGCCAGATCAAGAGCCACGGCCTGAGCGGCAAGCTGGAGATCACGGACGCCGCCCTGAACCGCATCGTCGAGGAGTACACCGCCGAGAGCGGCGTGCGCAACCTGGACCGCCAGATCAGCAAGCTGGCCCGCAAGGCCGCCCGCGAGCTGCTGGAAAAGCCGTGGGAGAACGTGAAGGTCATCGACGCCGCGCAGATTTCCGATTATCTGGGAGTGCCGCTGCACCGCCCCGACAAGATGGAGAAAGAGCCGCAGGTCGGCGTGGCTCAGGGTCTGGCCTGGACCAGCGTGGGCGGCACCATGCTGCTCGTCGAGGCGCTGGCAACCCCCGGCAGCGGCAAGATCAGCATGACCGGCTCGCTGGGCGACGTGATGAAGGAAAGCGTGGGGGCAGCCATCGCCTACCTGCGCGCCCACGCCCAGGAGTACGGCGCGGACCCCGAGTTCCACAAGAACCTGGACCTGCACGTGCACTTCCCCGACGGCGCGACGCCCAAGGACGGTCCCAGCGCGGGCATCACGATTGCCACCGCCGTCATCAGCGCCATCACGGGCCGCCCGGTGCGCATGGACGTCGCCATGACCGGCGAGATCAGCCTGCGCGGACGTGTGCTGCCCATCGGCGGCCTCAAGGAGAAACTGCTGGCCGCGCACCAGGGCGGCATCCGCGAGGTGATCTTTCCCAAGGACAACGAGGCGCACCTGCAGGAAGTGCCCGACAGCATCCGCGGCGACCTGAAGGTTCACCCGGTTGAGCGGGTAGGCGAGGTGCTGGATCTGCTGCTGCTGCCCAAGCCCGCCGGCAGCCAGCCGACCATCCCCCCCAGCCAGAGCAAGGGCGCGACCCAGCCCGGCGCCTAAGGGACCGGGAGCCTGGGCTCCCCCTCCCTCACGGTAAAAGCGCTCCCGCCATTCACAGGCGGGAGCGCTCTACTCGGTGGTGTCTGGGGGCCGCTGGGCTCAGCGCCGGCCCCGGCCATACGCCCCGGTTTCCGAGGTGCTGCCCGGCGAGGCCGTGCGGCCCGCGTCGCTGCCCCAGGTCGTGCTGGTGGCCGAGGGAGAGGAGGCGGACGGGCTGGCCGGTATGGCCGCGCCGTAACCGCCCTGCGGCGCCCCCCCCGACTTGGCTCCCCCGGCGTCATTGGCCAGGCGCGCGAACTCCTTGGGATCGACCGCGCGGGTCGCGCCGACGTCAAAGCTGATGATGCGCCGGCGATACAGGTTGGCCAGGAACGCGTCCATGGTGATCATGCCCTCGCGCAGGCCGGTCTGCATGACGCTGGTGATCTGGTAGGTCTTGCCCTCGCGGATCAGGGCGCGCACGGCAGAATTGGCCATCAGCAGCTCATAGGCCAGGATGCGGCCCTGGCCGTCCAGCCGCGGCAGCAGCTGCTGGGTCATCACGGCCACGAGGTTGTTGGCAAGCTGCACCCGGATCTGCTCCTGCTGCTCCTCGGGAAACACGTCCACGATGCGGTCAATGGACTCGGGTGCGGAGTTGGTGTGCAGCGTACCCATCACCAGGTGTCCGGTCTCGGCAGCGGTCACGGCGGCCTTGATGGTCTCGTAGTCGCGCATCTCACCCACCAGAATCACGTCGGGGGCCTGACGCAGCACCGCGCGCAGGGCGTCGTTGAAGCTCAGGGTATCCGAGCCGATCTCGCGCTGGTTGATGATGCTCTGCTTGTGCACATGCATGAACTCGATGGGGTCCTCGATGGTCATGATGTGCATTTTCTTGGTCGAGTTGATGTAGTCGAGCATGGCCGCCAGCGTGGTGCTCTTGCCCGAGCCGGTGGGACCGGTGACCAGAATCAGTCCGCGCGGGGCGTTGGCGATATCGACCACGTTCTGCGGCAGCCCCATCTCCTCGGCGCTCTTGATCTTGGTGGGAATCAGACGCATCACGCCGCCCACGTTGCCGCGCTGCATAAAGGCGTTCACGCGAAAGCGTGCCTTCTCGCCCAGCGCGAAGCTGAAGTCGAGTTCGCGGCGTTCCTCGAAGGTGCGCTGCTGTTTCTCGTTCATCATGGAGTACATCAGCTTGCGGGTCTCGGTGGATACCAGCGAGGGAAAGCCCTGCGAGCCATACACGCCCGAGAGCTTGAACTGCGGCGGCAGGCCCACGGTCAGGATCACGTCGGACGCTCCCTTCTCGGCGGCGATGCGCAGGATGTCGGTGATGTCGGCGGGGGGCTGGGTCATGGTTTACCTCTGAAGCGGTGAAGGAAGTCGGTGTGGAGTGCGGCCCTGTGCGGCGTGGCCGTGGTGGTCTGGCTAGCTGCTCGTGACGGCCAGGACCTCTTCGAGGGTCGTGACGCCCTGCAAGGCCTTCTCAATGCCGTCCTGACGCAGGGTTTTCATGCCGCTGCGTTCCACGGCCACATCACGGATCTCGATGGCCGTCTTGCCTGCACCGATGGCCGCGCGCAGAGGTTCGTCCACCACCATCAGTTCGTGGATGCCCATGCGGCCCTTGTAGCCGGTGCCTCCGCAGCGGGCGCAGCCAGCGCCGCGCATCAGCTGGGCGCCGCGCAGGTCGCGCTCCTGAATGCCCAGGCGCCGCAGGACGTCCGGGTCGGCGTTGGTCGGGGCCTTGCACTCAGGACACACCTTGCGGACCAGGCGCTGCGCGAGCACCCCCACCACCGAGGCGCTGATGTTGAACGGCTCGACTCCCATCTCGTCCAGACGGATGATCGCGCCGGGCGCGTCGTTGGTGTGCAGCGTCGCCAGCACCAGGTGGCCGGTCAGGGCCGCCTCGACGGCGATCTTGGCCGTCTCGGTGTCGCGGATTTCCCCCACGAAGATGATGTCCGGGTCCTGACGCAAGAAGGCCCGCAGCGCCCGGGCGAAGGTCATGCCCGCCGTGTTGTTGACCTGCGACTGGACAATGCCCGGAATCTCGTACTCCACCGGGTCCTCGATGGTGGTGGTGTTCTTCTCGGGCCGGGCGATGCGCTTGAGCGTGGAAAAGGAGGTAAACGACTTGCCCGACCCGGTCGGGCCGGTAACCAGAAAGATGCCGTTGGGCTTCTCGATCACGTCGAGGTAGCGCTGAAAGTTGTGCTCAGAAAAGCCCAGCTGCTCGACTTCGGGAATGTTGCTCGCCTTCTGCAGCAGACGCATCACGGCCTTCTCGCCGTACACGGTGGGCAGGGTGGACAGACGCAGGTCGATGTCGATGCTGCCCTTCTTGAAGCGCACGCGGCCGTCCTGCGGAATGCGCCGCTCGGCAATGTCCAGGTGGCCCATGATCTTGATGCGCGCCAGGATGCTCTGCGCCGCTCCCTTGGGCAGCTCGTTCTGCTCGCGCAGCACGCCGTCAATGCGGTAGCGCACGCGCAGGTTGTGTTCGGTCGGCTCGATGTGGATGTCGCTTGCATCCTGCAGGGCGGCCTCGCGGATCAGCCCGTCGACCACCTTCACCACGGCGTTGTCGTCCAGTCCGGCGCTGAGGTCCAGGTCGCTCTGCTTCTGGGATTCCTTGTCGCGTTTTCTGGACTCGTCCTGCAGGCGCTGGTTCAGGTCGGCCATGCCCTGGTTGCCGAAGTACCGCTCGATCAGGCGGATGATGTCCTTTTCCGCCATCACCGCCGGAATGATCTCGCGTCCGGCAATCAGCTTCAGGTCGTCGAGCGCAAAGACGTTGCGCGGGTCCTTCATGGCGACCACCAGCGCGTCGCCTTGCATGCGGATCGGCACCACGCCGTAGCGCCGCGCGGTGGGTTCAGGAATCAACAGCGCGACCTTGACGTCCGGCGGGTTCTGAACCGGATCGAGAAACTCATAGCCCAGCTGCGCGGCCAGCGAGCGCGCCAGCATCTCCGGCGAGAGCTTGCCCGACTGCACCAGCGTGTCTTCCAGGCGGCCGCCGCCCGCATTCTGCTTTTGCAGGGCGCTGTCGATCTCGTCGGCCCCCGCAAAGCCCAGCTCGACGATCACCTCGCCCAGCGGCTTGACCTTGCCCTCGCGGGCCTGCACCTGCAGCGCCTCGCGCAGCTGCTCACGCGACAGGCTGCCCTGCTGCACCATCTGCTCGCCCAAGCGGCCGCGCTGCGGATAGAAGCGCTCGATCAGCAGATCCACATCGCGCGGCTTGGCGAGGATCAGCTGCATCGAACGTCCGAGCAGCGCCTCGATGTCATCGCGTTTGCGGGGATCGCTGGCGACCACCGTCACGTCCCCGTTGTCGGTCTCGTCGACCGGCACAGCGGAAAGACGCAGGGCGTCGGCGCGCATCATGCTGCCCAGCACGTCCTCGGTGGGCTGGAAGTCGCGCGGGTTGCGCAGGTAGATTGCCCCCGCCTGCTCGGCGAGCAGCTCATACAGCTGGTCTTCGGTGATGACCTGCTGGGCCACCAGGGTCACGCCCAGCGGCTCACCGGTCTGCTGCTGGGCGTCCAGGGCCACCTGCAGTTGGGCGTCGTTGATCAGCCCACGCGCGATCAGGCGCTGACCCATCTGCCCGCCCGTGCCGTCCCCGGTCTCGGTGGGCGTGACCGGAGTGAGGTCGAGTTCCGGGTAGTTCAGGGCAATGGCCCAGGAGATCTGCTCCTGCAGCGCCTGATACGGCTCAATGTTCAGGTTGCTGTCGTCTTCCAGGGCCTCGAGCGCCACGCTGGACAGCGGATCGACCAGCGCCACACGCAGGGTGCCGCCCTCCAGCGCAAAGGGAAAGGCCCCCACGCTCAGGGCCGTCTGGGCCCGCACCGCCGCGATGGCCTGCGGCTCGGGCGTGACCACCAGCAGGTTGACCAGCGGAATGCCCAGCGCCTCCTCGATGGCCCGCGCGATGCGCTTCTCGCCCACCAATCCCGAGTCAATCAGGATCTCGGCCAGGCGACCGCCCACCTCGGCATGGCGCACCAGGGCCTTTTGCAGGTCGCCGTCGTTGACGTATCCCTGCTCCAGCAAAATCGCGCCCAGACGGCGGTCACCTATAGAAAGAGCCATATCTTATTTCCTCCTCGTGATGTGCGGGGCCAGGGCCTCAGACTTTCCAATCATGTCCGTACCTCCGCAGCACCAGCCGTTCCAGATGCCGGGCCACCCGCGTGTGGGGCAAGGCGTTGGTTGCCAGGGGCCGCACCAGGATGGTGTGCATGCCGCTGAGGTTGCCTCCCAGCACGTCGGTGAACAGCTGATCGCCGACCATGCCCACCTGCTGGGCCGGCAGATTCAGGGCCCGGAGGGCCAGACGGTAGGCGCGGGGATTGGGTTTGCCCGCCAGCCCGACGCCGTGAAAGCCCAGACGCGCGAGCCAGAAAGCCGCCCGCCGACCCGTGGCATTGCTCAACAGATACAGGCCTATGCCCGAGTCGAGCAGGTCACGCGCCCAGCGGAACATGCCGGCGGCGGCGGCCTCCTCGTAACTGCCGTAGGGCACCAGCGTGTTGTCAAGATCGAGCAGCAGCCCGCGCAGCCCGCGGCGGGCCAGAAATTCCGGCGTGATCTGCAGGATGCTGTCAATCACATCGTCGGGCCGCAGCAGACTGGAGCGCCCGGTCATGCGCTTGCCCCCTGCAGCGGCGCGGCCCCGGTCCCGCTCAGGGCGATCACGGCCCACATGCGTCCGGTGCGCCCTGCATCGCGGCGGAACGAGTAGAACCCGGCCTCGGTCGAGCAGCGCCCGCTGAGCCAGATGTGGGCGCTGTCCACCCCGGCATCTTCCAGCACAGCCCGGTTGGCCCCGGCCAGATCGAGGTGCCGGTGGCCGTCCCGTTCCAGCACCCAATCGCCCAGACCGGCCGCCACAAATTGCCCCGCCACCGGCGCGCCGACCTCGTAGCGTTCGCCACAGATGCCGGGGCCGACCGCCGCGTGGATGCGTCCAGGCTGCGCCCCCAGGGCCGTCATGGCCTGCACGGTCCTGGCGGCAATGCGGCCTACAGTGCCCTTCCAGCCGGCGTGGGCCGCGCCGATCACACCCGCGAGCGGATCCTCCAGCAGCAGCGGGTAACAGTCGGCCGTCCCGATGGCGAGTGCGACGCCCGGGGTGCGGGTCACCAGCGCGTCACCGGTCCACACGCCCGGTCCGTCCACGGTGAGCACCTCGGTGCCGTGAACCTGATTCAGGCGGGCAAAGTGGGCGACGTCCAGGCCCAGCGCCCCGGCCAGACGGCGGCGGTTCTCGGCCACCGCCCGCGGGTCGTCCTCACGGTCGTCCAGGTTCAGGCCGCCGCCCCCCGGCGCTCCATATGCGCCCGCCGACACGCCTCCACTCCGGGTAGAAAAGGCGTGCGGCGCGGTCAGGTGCGGCGCGGTCAACAGCATCAGATCTGCAGTATCCGTGTTCATCTCTCACTGGATTCTGACGGCTGAGGCCCCCAGATGGGGGAAGACCGGGACCAATTCGCCCGGCCCGGCTTGCACCTGCTTCAACTTCCCCGGCGGTCCGGGCGCTAAAGTCCGGAACATGAGCGTGCAAATTGACCTGAGTGACAAGACGGCCCTGGTGATGGGCGTGGCGAACGCGCGCAGCCTGGGCTGGGCCATTGCCGAGCAGCTGCTGTCCGCGGGCTGTCGGGTGGGCTTTTCCTACCAGGGTGAGCGGTTGAAAAGTGAGCTGGACAAGCTGCTGGCGGGCCGGGAGGGCGTGTGGAGCCAGCAGGCCGACGCCACCAGCGAGGATGACCTCACGGCGCTGTTCGCCCGCGTGAAGCAGGAGTTCGGCCATCTGGACTATCTGGTGCATTCCATCGCCTACGCGCCGCGCACGGCCATGGAGGGACGCTTCCTGGACACCACGCCCGAGGACTGGAACACCGCCCTGAACGTCAGCGCGTACACGCTGGTCTCGTGCTGCCGGCACGCCGAGCCTCTGCTGCGTGAGGGGGCCAGTGTCGTCAGCCTGACCTACCACGCCTCACA
The DNA here is from genome assembly GCF_014647075.1 of Deinococcus aerophilus. Taxonomy (NCBI): domain Bacteria; kingdom Thermotogati; phylum Deinococcota; class Deinococci; order Deinococcales; family Deinococcaceae; genus Deinococcus; species Deinococcus aerophilus. Next base: position 128,825 of record NZ_BMOM01000005.1, read on the forward strand.
GCAGGTGGTGCCCAAGTACAACGTGATGGGCGTGGCCAAGGCCGCCCTGGAGGCCGCCACCCGTTACCTGGCCGCCGATTTCGGCCCGCGCGAGATCCGGGTCAATACCATCAGTGCCGGGCCGATGCGGACCATCGCCGCCCGCAGCATTCCCGGTTTCGGCGGGCTGTACGACAAGGGCGCGCGCAACGCCGCCTTTGGCCGCAACGCGACCTCACAGGAGGTGGGCAAGCTCGCGCTGTTCCTGCTCTCGGACCTGGGCAGCGGCGTGACCGGACAGACCATGTACGTGGACGCGGGCCTGAGCATCATGACCGTGAAGGAAGACTGAGCGCGCCCCGCCCCCGCTGGAGCGGAGGTGGCGCGCGGGCCGCTATCATCGGCACATGAGCCTCACGCCCCTCGCCCTGATCTTGCTGAATGTGCAGCGCCAGCGTCTGGAGGACCAGCCGCACGAGCGTGAGGTGACGCGCGACTGGGCCCACCGCGTTGACCACGCCCGTGAGCAGGGCCAGCTGATCGTGATGATTCAGTGGGACGGTGCGCCGGAGGGAGCGTCCGGGGAGGGCCCACACGCCGAGCCCGAAACCTTCAGCAAGGGCTGGACGCTGCACCCGGATTTCCGCGCCGAGGCGGGCGACCTGCTTGTGCGCGCCCGGCGCCCCGATGCCTTTTCCGGCACCGATCTGGAAGCCGAGCTACGGGCGCGGGCCGTGCGCGAGCTGCACTTTCTGGCGCTGCCGGACGCACCGGAACTCGCGGTCACCGCCCACAGCGCCCGCGAGGCGGGCTTCACGGTCACGCTGGAAGTGCCGACCCTGGCCTGAAGGCGCCAGACGGACGCTAGGCTGGGCGCCATGAATCTGGACTACACGCTGGACGTTTTGCTGCGCCTGCTGGAGACGCCCAGTCCCACCGGTTTGACCTCAGAGGCAGTGGCGTTGATCGAGCAGGAGGTCCGGGCGCTGGGCGTCACCCCGGTCCGCACCCGCAAGGGAGCACTCACCTGGGAGCTTCCCGGCACGGGCGACGGGCACGTCACCTTCAGCGGGCATGTGGATACCCTGGGAGCGCTGGTCCGGGAGATCAAGAGCAACGGCCGGCTGCTGCTGTTCAGCATGGGCGGCTACGACTGGACCACCGTGGAGGGTGAGGACGTGCGCGTTCATACCCAGGACGGGCACGGAGTCACCGGCACGGTGGTGAACATCCGCCAGAGCACGCACGTCCACGGCGCGGCCCTGCGTGAACTCCGGCGCGAGGCCGCCGTGATGGAGGTGCGCCTGGATGAACGGACCTCCAGCGCCGCCGAGACCCGCGCGCTGGGCATTGAGGTCGGCGATTTTGTCAGCTTCGATGCCCGGCCCCGGGTCACGCCCGCCGGATACATCAAGTCGCGCCATCTGGACAACAAGGCCGCGGTCGCGATCTTTCTGGACGTGACGCGCGACCTGCTTCAGAACCCGCCCGAGCGGACGGTCGCCTTCCACGTCGCCACCTATGAGGAGGTCGGGCACGGGGCCGCCACCGGCATTCCCCCGCACACCGACGCCCTGGTGGCGGTGGACATGGCGGCGGTGGGCGAGGGCCAGACGAGCAGCGAGCACCACGTCACGCTGTGTGTGGCCGACAGCGGCGGCCCCTACGACCACGACCTGGGCAAGCGGCTGCGCAGCGTGGCCCGCGAAGCTGGAGTGGAGCTGCGCGTGGACCTCTACCCGTACTACTCCTCGGATGGCACGGCGGCGTGGCAGGCGGGCGGCGATTATCCGGTGGCCCTGATCGGTCCCGGGGTGGACGCCAGCCACGCCTACGAACGAACCCACACCGACGCCCTGAGGGCAACGGCGGACCTGATGCTCGCCTACGTGCGGTCAGACCGCTAAACCACTGAACGCCCGGGCCTCTGGGCCCGCTTGCCTGCCCCACCCCCTACCCAGGACCCGGTTGTCCCCGTAAGCTGGACGGGTGCTGTCCCTTCAGAAAGCGGCAAACATTCTCTCGGCCTTCAGTGCCGAGCAGCCCGAGTGGGGCGTGCGCGCCCTGGCCACCCATCTGGGCGTGCCGCGCGCCACGGCCCACGCCTATCTGGCCGGGCTTACCGGCGCGGGATTCCTGCGCCGCACGCCCGCCGGCAAGTACCGCCTGTCGTGGCACCTGGCCGAGATGGGCGCGCAGCTCACCGCCTCGCTGCCGTGGTTTCCCGAGGCCCGCGCCCTGATCACCCGGCTGGCACTGGAGGTCCGCTGCGTGGCCTTTTTGTGCATTCTGGAAGGCGAGGACGTGGTGGCCGCCATCCGTGAGCGGCACCCCGACGCCGACATTGACCTGCCGCTGGACGTGTACCTGCCCGCCACCGCGACCGCGAGCGGCAAGCTGCTGTACGCCCACGCGGAGATCACGCCCAAACACTTTGCCGCTTGCACCCAGAGCAGCATCACCACGCCCGACGAGTGGCGCACCGAGGTTGCCAAGGTCCGGCGGCTGGGTTACGCCTACAGCATCGAGGAATGGATTCCGGGGCAGTGCACCCTGGGCGTGCCGTACCACCATGCCGACGGCCCGGGCATGGGCGCAGGCAACGGCCTGAGCGGCGGCATGGTGGCGGCCATCGGCGTGCAGATGAGCGCTGGGCGCTACCTGCGCGAGGAACGCGCCGTGCGCGAGCGGGTGCTCGACATCGTGCGTGAGGCCGAGGCGCTGAACTGAGGCGCCGCGCTCCATCCCCCGGCTTCACCGGTTAGACTCGGTGCAGCCAAACGAGCGTTAGGCAGCGGGTAACACGTCCCCGCCGGCCGCAGCCGTCATGATGGTGAACGGAAATTGCCACGGCACCCCCATGCAGCCTGGGAGCCCAGCACCCGAGGAGGGACCATGAACCCGGAAGACCTGAAACAGATTCTCGATGCCCTGAAATCCGCCGATGTCCGTGAATTCAGCCTCAAGACCGGCAGCTTTGCCCTGGACCTCAAGCGGGGCCCGCAGCCCAGCAACGGCCCGGCCTTCTCCAGCGCCCCCGCCGCGCCCCAGGGCCCGTCCCTGCCCGCCGCGTTTGAGTCGGCCTTCGATGCCGCGCCCAGCGCTTCGGGCAGCGCTCCGGCTTCCCAGAGCAGTCAGGCCAGCGCCCCCGCCGCGCCTGAGAGCAGCCCCGCCCCGGCGGCGCCCGCCGCGAGCAAGGGTGCGCCGGTCAAGGCGCCCATCGTGGGCACCTTCTACTCCGCCTCCAGTCCGGACGCCGCGCCCTACGTCAAGGTCGGCGACACCGTGCAGGCCGGACAGGTGCTGTGCATCATCGAGGCCATGAAGCTGATGAACGAGATCGAGGCCGAGACGGGCGGCGTGGTGCGCGAAATTCTGGTGAAGAACGCCGAACCGGTGGAATACGGTCAGACGCTCTTCCTGATCGAGTAAGGGCGGGCGGCTGTGTTCAAGAAGATCCTGATTGCCAACCGCGGTGAGATTGCCCTGCGCGTGATCCGCACGGCGCGCGAGCTGGGCGTCCAGACGGTCGTGGTGTACTCCACCGCCGACGAGAAGAGCCTGCCGGTCCTGCTTGCCGACGAATCGGTGTGCGTGGGCCCGCCCGCCAGCAACGCCTCGTACCTGAACATTCCCAACATCCTCTCGGCGGCGCTGATGACCGGCGCCGAGGCAATTCACCCCGGCTACGGCTTCATGGCCGAGAACCCTGATTTTGCCGAGATGTGCCGTGAACATGGGCTGGTCTTCATTGGCCCCACGCCCGAGAGCATGCGCGCCCTGGGCAGCAAGGCGGGCGGCCGGGAGATCGCCGCCGCCTCCAAGGTGCCGGTGGTGCCGGGGACCGGCGTGCTTCAGGACCTGGACGCCGCCATCCTGGCCGCCAAGCAGATCGGCTATCCGGTGCTGCTCAAAGCCAGTGCCGGCGGCGGCGGGCGCGGTCAGAAGGTCATCCGTACCCAGGACGAGCTCAAGAAGGGCTTCGATCAGGCCCGCGAGGAAGCCCGGCTGTACTTCAGCGACCCGGCGCTGATCATGGAGAAGTTCCTGGAGGAATTCCGGCACGTGGAGGTGCAGGTGATGGGCGACGGCACCGGCCACGTCATCCACATCGGCGAGCGTGACTGTTCCATCCAGCGGCGCAACCAGAAGCTGATCGAGGAGGCGCCCAGCACCCTGCCCGACAGCCTGCGTCAGGAGATCCTGGCGGCGGGCGTGCGGCTCGCGCAGCACGTCAACTACGCCGGGGCGGGAACGCTGGAATTCATCGTGGACCGCGACGGCAACTACTACTTCATGGAGATGAACACCCGCATTCAGGTCGAGCACTGCGTCAGTGAAATGATCAGCGGCCTCGATCTGGTGCGCATGCAGCTGGAGATCGCCTCGGGTCACGGCCTGAAGCTCAAGCAGGAAGACGTGAAACTGCGCGGCCACGCCATCGAATGCCGCCTGAACGCCGAGGACCCCGACAAGGACTTCCGGCCGGCGGCGGGCAAGATCGACGACGTGCATTTTGCGGGCGGCCCCGGCGTGCGGGTGGACAGCCACGCGTATACCGGCTACGTGATCCCACCGCACTACGACAGCCTGATCGGCAAGCTGATCGTGCACCATGACGACCGCGCCGAGGCGATTGCCCGCATGAAGCGCGCCCTGGAAGAAACCGTGATCCAGGGTCCCAAAACCACCATTCCGCTGTACATCAAGATCATGGACAACCCCTTTTACAAGCGGGGCGCGGTCATGACCAACTTCCTGAAAACGCGCATGGACATGTAGAGCCTGCAGGAACGCAAAGCGAGAACACCCGGCTTGACACCGGGTGTTCTCGCTTGTGCGGCGGACGCTCAGTTGAAATCGAACAGGCTGCGGCCTTCCTTCTCCCGGTCCTCGGCCACCTTGCCCAGGATGAAGAAGGTCGGGGCCCAGTGGCCCAGGAACAGACCGTCGCGTTCCTTGACGTCCTGTTTTTTGCCGTCTTCCGCCTTGCCCTTCAGGAAGTTGCCGGCCGACAGCAGGATGGAGGCGTAACCGAGGATGTACAGCACGTTGGAAAATTTCATGCGGTCACTGTCGCCTGTGGCCGGGAACCCGAAGGTAAGCCCCCCGCTAATCTCAGGATTGCATGGAGGCTTCTTGACCGAATCGTAAATGACCTGTGGCGCGGCCTTCTTCCGGAAGGGGCCTTCTCCGTCACATCACCCGTGGGGCCCTGCCGGGACCGCCCGGACGGAGTGGCCGCGCTGTGCAGCAAAGAGGGACAGCAGTTGAGACCACACGAGGCCAGGAACTCCGGCCCCGTGCAGGCGAGCCTGCGTCGGAGCAGAAGCCTACTGGCCGGCGGGTGAACGTGCGCACAGCGTCCGCTCACGCGGCAGCTGGCCGATTGTCCCACCCCCCGAAAAGAAACCAGAAATGAAGAAGGGGAGCCAGTGGCCCCCGCAATCCCGGACGGTGTCCCCCCGCCTTACTTGTCGAACTTGGCGTACCCGGCGGCGCTGCGGCGCTGGGCTCCCCGAGCGTAGTCCATCTGCATTTCCACGGTATCGTGCTTGCCCTCGGTGAAGGTGCTGCTGTGGATCCAGTAGTTCAGCCGGTCCTCCCCGAGCTGCACCCACAGCTTGTGTTCGTCTTCCTCATCGCGCCAGAAAACCACATGCTCAAAACCGTTCTGCTGGGCCCAGCCCTGAATGTCCTTGAGGACACGGGCCGCCCTGGGATGCGTCATCTGGAATTCCTGTCCATCGGATTCGTTGCGGAACTTGAGGTCGGCCATGATGTCCCAGCGTAGCCGAAAGCGGGTGCTGAACGGACATGAGCTGGCTGAACATGTCTTAAACATGTCTGTTCCCACCCCCGGACGGCCGGGCACAGACGCCACGCTATGCTCGGCCCCGATGACCGCGCAGACGCCTCCGGCTGGCCCCCCGCTGAAAGTAACGACCCTGAATGTCAACGGCATTCGCAGCGCCCTGCGCAAGGGACTGGCCGACTGGGCAGCGCGCGAGCAGCCCGACGTGTTGCTGCTGCAGGAGGTGCGTGCCGATCCCCAGCCCGGCGCCCTGGCCCACCTGGGCTACCACAGCGCGTGGTTTCCGGCGCACAAGGCCGGCTACAGCGGTGTGGCGATTCTGGCCCGCCACCCGCTGGAAGATGTCCGGACGGGCATGGTCCACGGCGAGATGGACGCCGAGGGCCGGGTGCTGAGCGCGGTGGTGGCCGGCGTGCGGTTCGTGAGCGTGTACCTGCCCAGCGGCAGCAGCGGGGAGGCACGGCAGGGCTTCAAGGACCGCGTGCTGGGCGATTTCCAGGCCTGGACCGCCGCACTGATCGCCGAGGGAAGGCCGCTGGTGATCGGCGGGGACTACAACATCGCGCACCGGGAAATCGACCTGAAAAACTGGCGCAGCAACCGCAAGAACAGCGGCTTTCTGCCCCATGAGCGCGAGTGGATGGGTGCCCACCTGGAACTGGGCCTGACCGACACCCACCGCGCCAACTTGGGCGACGAGGCCGAGTACACGTGGTGGAGCAACCGCGCGGGGGCATACGACAACAATGTCGGCTGGCGCATTGATTACCTGCTGTCCTGTGGCGTGGAGGTGTGCGGGGTGCGCGCCGACCGGGCGGCCCGGCTCAGCGACCACGCGCCGCTGAGTGGGATGTTGCGGCAGGCAGAGGCGTTCCCGGCCCACCCGTAAACTCCCCATGAACAATGCCCTTTGCCGGGACATGTTATGCTGCGCGTGCTGCCGGGTTTCAGGACAGCGCCGCCACTCCCCGCCGGTCCAGAGGACTGCGGTTGGCCCCAGCGGGGGCCGTGGCACCGGCGCGACCCGAGGAAGCGATCACCAGTTCCCGTGGGCGGGTTGCGCGCGTGTTTTCCCTCAAGCGCCGGAGATGGTGCAGAGGACGAGAAGGGAACCGCGCGCCCCACGACATAACCCCCACGGGCGCGTCCTGAGCGACCAGGTGCGTTAATGCCTAAAGTGAAGAAACAGGATAAGGCGCAGGAAGACGTTGTTCAGACCAGCGCCGAATCCAAAAAGCCCGTACAGCGCAAAACAGCCTCGCGTCGGCAGCCTGCCACGCCCCCAGCGGTGGATGCCGCGCCCGAGACCAACCCCGCCCCACCTTCCAGCACCAAGGCCAGGAAGAGCACCCGCTCGGCCGAGGGCCGCAAGAAGCCGGCCCCCCGCAAGACGGCGGCTTCTGACCAGCCTGCCGTGCCTGAGCAGCCGGCAGCCAGCGCCGACGTGCCTGCTGCGGCCCCGACGCCGGCCCGGAAATCCCGCACGGTGAAGTCCAGGGTGGACCGTTCGGCCGCCTCCGACGTGGAGACGGCCACCGACACCAGCCTGGACACGAGCAACCCCCCGGCTCCGGCATCCGCCGCAGACACCGAGGTGCTCGCCGCTGTGCCCCCGCTCGAGGTCCCTGAGGCCCCCACCGGCAAGAAATCCCGCCGGGGCCGCCCCCCCCGGGCCACCGCGTCCGAGCCGCAGGTGCCGGAACCGACCCCGGCCGCCACGCCCCAGGCGACCGCTCCCGAAGAAACTCCAGAGGCGGCACCAGCACCGGCCAAACGTCGGGGCCGCAGGCCTGCCGCAGCGGCGCAGCCCCAGCCCGAGCAGCCCCAATCCGAACAGACGCCCGAGTCCGTCCCCGCCGAAGTGGCGGAGGTGGAGGCCGTTCCCACGGAGGAGCAGCCCGCCGCAGAAGCCACGCCCGTCCCGGCCGAGCAGGCACCGGAGGCCCCCAGAACTTCCCGCCGGGGCCGCAAGCCCAGGGCCGCCGCACAGGCCGAGCCAGAAGAGGTCCCCGAGGACGCTCCGCTGATTCTGGAAATGCCCAAGCCGCGCCGGGGCCGCAAGAAGACGCCGCCTGCCCCTCCCCTGCCCGACGTACTCAGCGGGGTGGAGGCCGTGTCCGGGCTTCCCGGGACGGAGGACGACGCTCCCACCGTGCCGGCCGCTGTGCAGACGGTCGCCGCCACCCACGCCGATCCACCTGTGGACTCGCCCGCTGCCGTACAGGACGCCTCGGAGCGCCAGCCGCAGCCCCGGCCACGCGGCCGTGGAACCCGGGGCAAGCGGGCCGCCGAAGCCGCCGCTGAAGCGAGTGCGCCCGTTGCCACACCCACCGACCCCGAGGTTCCGGCCGACACGGATCCGGCAAACCGGGGCCAGACAGACGAGGCGCCTCTGCCCGGGGCCGACCCCGTGCGCGACCTGGTGATCGCGCAGCTGCGCAAACTGGGCCGCCCGCTGCACGTGCGCGACCTGGAACGCACCTTTACCCGTCAGGCCATCAACCGCATCGGCGGCTGGCGGGAGCTCGAAGAGCTGCTCGACGGTCTGGTGGAGGGCGGCGAGGTAATCCGCACCCGCAAGAAGACCTACGGCCTGCCCGAGGCCATGAGCCTGGTGCGCGGACGCTTCCAGGCGTCGGCGGCGGGCTTTGGCTTCGTGATTCCCGACAGCGGCGGCGAGGACTTCTACGTGTCTGCCGAGCAGACCCTGGAAGCCTGGAACGGCGACATCGTGCTGATCCGCATGGAGGGGCGCGGCGACACCGGACGCGGCGGAGGCCCCAGGCGCGGCCAGAAGGGAGACGGCAGCCCGCGTGCCAGCGTGGTGCGCATCGTGCAGCGGGCGTACAAGCAGCTGGTGGGCACTCTGGAATACCACCACGGCCACCCCATCCTGAAGCCCGACGACCACCGGGCACGCCACCGCATCCTGGTGCTGCCCGAGGGCATCGAGGAGCTGGAAGCGGGCGCGCGCGTCGTGACCGAGCTGTTCTGGCCGGAGAACACCGGCGAGGACGAGGTGTTCGGACAGGTCACGCGGGTACTGGGGGCCGAGGACGATCCCGAGACCGAGACCGAGGCGGTGATCGTGAAGTTCGGGCTGCGCGGCGAGTTCCCGGACGAGGTGACGGCGCAGGCCAACGCCATTCCCACCGAGATTCCGGCGGAGGCGCTGCGTGGCCGCCTGGATCTGCGCGGATACAACATCTTCACGGTGGACGGGCGCGACGCCAAGGACTTTGACGACGCCATTCACATTCAGCCCACGCCGGAAGGCCACTTCGTGGTGGGCGTCCACATCGCGGACGTGAGCCACTACGTGCAGGAGGGCACGCCGCTGGACGACGAGGCCTACGCCCGCGCCACTTCGGTGTACCTGCCTGGCCGCGTGCTGCCCATGCTGCCCGAGCACCTCAGCAACGGCGTGTGCAGCCTGGTGCCGTACCAGGACCGCCTGACCATGACGGCCCTGATCGAGCTGTCGGCCGAGGGCGACATTCTGGACGTCAAGATCGCGCCCAGCGTGATCAATTCCAAGGCGCGGCTGACCTACGACGAGGTGCAGGCCTACAGCGAGGCCACCGCCACGCTGCCCGAGGCGGCCCGCGCCCTGGAAGGCGACCTGCACCTGCTGCTCAAGATCACCTCCAAGCTGCGTCAGAAGCGGCTGCGTGAGGGATCCCTGGACTTCAAGCTGCGTGAGGTCAAGGTGGACGTCGGCAAGGACGGCCGCATGGAGCTGATCCCGATCCGCGAGGAAACGGCGCGCGGCATGATCGAGGACCTGATGCTTCTGGCGAACAAGGTGGTGGCCCACTTCCTGATCGAGCGTGAGGTACCCGCCCTGTTCCGAATTCACGAGGAACCCACGCTGCAGCGTTTTCAGGACGTGACGGCGGCCATTGGGCGGCTGGGCTTCGCCTTCCCGGGCGGCGAGCCAACCCCGCAGGCGTACCAGGCAGTCCTCAAGGAAGTGCGTGGAACCAACCGCGAGAGCGTGGTCAACACGCTTTTGCTGCGCTCCATGCAGCAGGCCAAGTACGCTGGGGAGAACCTGGGGCACTTCGGGCTGGCCTTCGACGAGTACCTGCACTTCACCTCGCCGATCCGCCGCTACCCGGACCTGCTCGTTCACCGCGTCATCAAGGGCATTCTGGACGGTGAGCTCAGGGCCGGCAACCGCGAGGTCGCGCAGCTGCAAGGCCGCCTGCCGGGCATGGGCGACCACACCAGCGAACGCGAGCGCACCGCCTCCGAGGCCGAGCGCGACCTGACCAAGTACTACCAGGCCAAGTGGGCGCAGGAACACCTGGGCCAGTCCTTCCCCGGCAACGTGTCGGGCGTGGTCGCCAGCGGGCTGTACGTGGCGCTCGACAACGGCGTGGAAGGCAAGCTGCACATCAGCAACCTGGACGACGATTACTACGTCTACATCGAGGACGCGCAGATGCTGCGGGGCCGCAGCCGGGGCAAGAGCTACCGCCTGGGCGACGCCCTGAACGTGACCATCAGCAGCGTCAAACCGCTGGCCCGCCAGACCGACTTCACGCTGGCCGATCCGACTGACCCGGACTACCGGCCCGGTACCTTCAACGAGGAGCAGACCATGGATTCACCCGTCAAACCCCGCGCCCGCCGCCGCGAAGACCGCGAGCAGGAAAAGCGCGAGAAACTGCAGAGCGTGCCCGTCAGCGAGCCCCGGAAGTTCACGCTGGACGAACCGGCCCCGGCGGCGTCGGCCGCGGGCGCTGCGGGCTCAGGCCGTCAGGGAGGCCGCGGCCGCGGCACCCAGGGCCGGACCGGGTCCGCGCAGGGCCAGGGCCGCACCTTCGGCGGCGTGCGCATGGACGCCCCCGAGGGCGGCGGCGCTGCGTCTGCGCCCCGGCGCGGCGCCCGGCGTGTGGTGACGCTGGAGCGGCCCCGCAACGAGCACCTGCGCCCGGTGAACATCACCGTGCAGCGCATGTACTTCGGCGACTGGACACTGGAGAACATGCCCCCCGAGGACGGCGAGGGCGGCGGACGCCGCGACTTTGGCCGCAGCGGGCGCGGCAATGACCGCGGCGGGGACCGGGGCAGCGGAGCGCGTGGAGCGCGCGGCCACACCCGCGGCGGCAACGACCGCGGCGCGGTGCAGCGCCCGAACGGCCGTCCGCAGGGCCAGGGTCAGCGACCGGCCCAGGCGCAGGCTGCCCAGGGCAACGCCAGCACCCAGCCGCAGCCGGCCCAGGCCAGCGCCCCCCAGGGCGACGATGCCAAGCGCCGCCGCCGCCGCCGGGGACGCCGGGGTGGCAACAGTCCGGAGTAAACCCAGTTTCAGAGACGGGCGGGAGAACTGAATCTCCCGCCCGTCTTGCCCTCAGTGCCCGTTTTCTTCCAGCAATTGCCGACCCAGCGCCGTGTGGGCCGTGTCCTCGGTGGGGGGGTGGGTCAGCCCGGCACGGGCGTCGCGCAGCAGTTTTTCCAGGGGCAACGCTGACGTCAGGGCGGCCCCGCCCGCCGTCCGGGACGCGAGGTCGCTGGCCTCCACCGCCGCGCCGGTCGCCCGCGCCTTGGCCGCGCCGATCAGGGGCAGGGCCCCGGCAGCCGGGTCGGCGTCCCAGCGGGCGCTCGCCTCCAGCAGCAGGGTGCGCGCCGCTTCCAGCCCGGCGGCCATGCGCCCCACGTTCTCCTGCACACGCGGCAGGGTGGCGATGGGCGCTCCCAGTGCGGTCGGCGTGCGCTCGCGGGCGTAGGCCGTCACGGCGCTCAGGGCCGCGAAGCCCACCCCCAGGTAGGTGGCGGCGATGGCGGTCCAGAACCACGCGGCGCTGGCCGGATGGCCGGGGGCGGGCGGGGCGTGCAGCGTGGCGGGCGCGTCCGTGAATACCACGTCGTGGCTGCCGCTGCCGCGCAGGGCCAGTGCGTCCTGCCAGGTGGACTCAATGCGGACGCCCGGGCCACTCAGATCCACCCAGTAGCGGCCCACCTGTCCGTCCGGCGCGGTGGCGGTCACCAGGGCGTGGTTCAGCGCCCGCGCCCCGGTACACCACGTCTTGCGGCCCGTGATTCTCCAGCCTCCCGCCTCGAACCCGGTGCCGTCCGGCGCGGCGGTGGTCTGCGGCAGACCGCCCCGCGACGGGCTGCCCAGTTCCGGCTCGCTGGCCAGGGCGTTGAGCAGTTCTCCACGCACCCCAGCCTCTGCCAGCGCCCGCAGCAACGGCTCGGGCAGGGTCTGCCCCTGAAAGGCCGCTCCGGTCACGTGACCGTGCATCGCCAGCACCAGCGCGAGACTGGCGTCCGCCTGCCCCAGGATCAGCTGGGCCCGCGCAAACTGCTCCAGAGACGCGCCCAGGCCGCCACGCTCCTGGGGCAGGGTCAGGCGGGTGTACCCGCTGTCCCTCAGGGCGGCGGCGGCGGCGGGCGTCACGTCCTGGGCCTCCTCACAGGCCCGGGCATGCTGCCGGATCGCCTGCGCCGCGCGGTCCACCACGGTCTGCTGCTGGGGCGTGAAGCCGGAGACATTCGGAGACAGAATCACCCGCCCAGGGTAGCGGCTCGGACCGGGCCTGCCGGGGTGAAGACCTGACAGGTTCACTGTTCCGGTACCCACCAGGGGGCAGTGCAGCCCTCAGGAGCCGGGACGGACCCGGGCTCAGGGCCGCGCCCCCGGCTGCCCGGCCACTCAGCGCCGGTAGCTGTTCGTCACGCTGGTCAGCACGCTGCGGTACTCGCCGGGAGTGATCAGGCCCATCGCCATCGCGTGGCTCGCGGCGTTCAGGCTGTCGGCGGCCAGCACCAGATCCACCCCGGCGCGGCGCAGTTCCTCGCGTAGCTTCAGCACGTCGTCGTTGCGGGCCGCGCCGGTCAGGTCACGGATGTAGACCGCCAGCACCCGGCCCGCATGGCGGTGAACGATCTCGGAGTAGATGACCGGGTCCTGTTCACCGCTGTCGCCGATCAGGACAAACTTCAGGTCGGGAAAGCGCGTGAACAGCGCCTCGATGATGCCGTGCTTGTGGCCGCCGTGGCCGGCCATCAGTCCCTCACCCCAGTTGCGCAGGAACAGCGGGCCCAGCGGAATGCGGCGGTAATCCAGAAACTGCCACAGCAGGTCAAAGAAGTTCCACGGACTGCTGGATACGTAGAAGATCGGGTTGCGGGCCTCGCCGTTGCGGGTCAGGGCCCGGTACAGCTCTCCCACGCCGGGAAACGGCGAGCGGGTGCGCGCGTTGCCGGTCAGGGCCGTGCCGATCATGCGCGGCAGGCTGGTCACGTCCGACTGGATCACGGTGTCGTCCAGATCGCTGATGATGCCGAAACGGGCCCCGGCCACCACCTGGGCCTGGGCGCGGGTGTGCCCCGCCTTACCCTCCATGCTCAGCACCACCTCGTGCCAGCCGCCGGGCAGCGGGGAGGGGGAGGCAAAGTTCAGGGTGAAATACCCGTCCGCGTTGCTCACGGCGCTGGCCTCCAGATCGGCCAGCACGCCATGAACCCGCACGCCACCGACCTCGCGCGACAGTAGCCGGCGCATGCTGTTGCTGAAGTTGCGCCAGCGGGGATCCCCGCGCCGTGCGGGGTGCAGGGTGCGTGGCAGCAACACCCGCCCCATCAGTTCAACGCCCTGCGGGGTGCCCCAGCCCACGTAGGGCTGCAAGATCAGCTTGCCCCGCGCCCGCCGCGGCTGCACGTAACCGCTGACCGCCCGGTCTGCCGCGAGCAGCCCGCGTTCCAGCACGGGCAGCAACGCCTTGAAGACCGTCTTGACCGGATTCACGCGCCCAGTTTAAGGTGCGGTCCTGCCCCGAGCCCCGGCGGGACTTGCCACCCCCTTCATGTTTTCAGGCCCGGTGTTCTCAGGCCCGCCCCCGTCCGCCAGCACCCGGCAGAACGGGCCGGCCTGCTGCGCGGCCCTCAGTCCCCGCGGGCATGTCCGTAGCGCCGCGCGATGATCACCCGCCGCACCAGCACATCGGCCAACCCGGGCAACAGAAGGTCCAGCGCGGCCACGGCGCGGTACAGGCCCGGCACGGTCACCTCGCGGCGGGGGTGCTCCAGCACCCCGGCCACCGCACGGGCCACCACCTCCGGTCCCGGCATGGGCAGGCGGGCGCGGGCGGTCATCTCGCTCTTCACGAAACCGGGAGCGACCAGACTGACCTCCACGCCGCTGCCGAGCAGTTCGCGCCGCAGCCCCAGGGAAAATCCGCGCAGGCCATACTTGCTCGCGCTGTACATGCCGTTGGTCGCCACCCGCCCCGCCACCGAGCCGATGTTGACGATGTGCCCGCTGCCGCGCGAGCGCATCTCCGGCAGCACCAGATGGACCAGTTCGATGGGCGCTTCCAGATTCACGCGAATCACGCGCAGCGGATCGGGGTCGTCCCACCACCAGCCCTGTTCCACCGTGACCCCGGCGTTGTTGACGAGCACGTCAACGCGCCCGAAATGCGCGTGGGCGGCCTCGATCAGGGCTCTCCGGGACCCGGCGTCGGTCACGTCGGTGGGAACGGCCAGCACGCGCGAGCCGCTGGGATCGAGTTCATGGGCCAGGGCCGTCAGGCTGTCGGCGCGGCGGGCCGCCAGCACCAGCGCGTACCCGCGGGCCGAGAGTTCGTGCGCCGTGGCGAGCCCGATGCCGCTGGAGGCCCCGGTCAGGACCACCACGCGGCGTGGGGCGCAGGGGGAAACAGAGATCATGGCGTGATGGTATCGCCAAGCCCCACTCCCCTGTCCCTCAGCCGCCCGTCAGCTGGGAACGGCAGACTGACGGGGTGACGCGCCGAGCCCTGTCCCTGCTGACCCTGCCCCTGCTGTGTGCCGCCGCGCTGACCGTAGAAGGCAGCGCGGTGAAGCCGGGCGATATCCCGGCCCTGCCGCCAGGCCAGGCGGCCCCTGTACCCGCCCCGGCCACGCCCCCCCCGGCGGCCCCCACCCCGCTGCCGGAAATCGCTCCGGCCCCGCCGACGCCCGCCCAGCCCACGCCCCCGCTGCTGCCCCGGACGCCTGCGCCCGCCCGGCCGGGTCTGTCTCAGCCGCCTGCGGCCCCGGCCGCCTACCGGCCCCGCGATCCGCTGTATCCCCGGCAGTGGGACATGGCGGCCATCGGCGCCCCGGAGGCGTGGGCCCAGCTGCCGGGCGGCCCCGCCCGCGCCGCGCCGGTCACCGTGGCGGTGATCGATACCGGCTACGTGAACTCGCCCGAGCTGACGGGCCGCGTGACCAACGGCTACGACTTCGTGAGTGACCCCGCGCGGGCCGGGGACGGCGACGGCCGCGACGCGGACGCCTCGGGCCTGGGCCCCTTCGCCTATCACGCCGAGACGATCGCCAACATCATCGCCGCCGCGCACGACGGCCGGGGCATGGCCGGCCTCAATCCGGCGGCGCGCATCGTGCAGGTGCGGGTCGCGGGGGTCGACGGCCTGATTGATCCCCACGATCTCGCCGATGGCCTGCGCTGGGCGGCAGGCCTGAGCGTGCCCGGAGTGCCCGCCAATCCCCGTCCGGCGAAGATCCTGAACCTGAGTCTGTTTGCCGACTTCATTCCACTGACCGGCTGCGACGCCCGCATCCAGAAGGCCGTGGACGACGTGACGGCCCGGGGCGCACTGGTGATCGCCGGGGCGGCCAACGACGGCGCGGACTCGCGCGGCTACTCGCCCGCCGGATGCCGGAACGTCCTGACCGTCACCAGCGTGACCCGGGAAGGAACGCGGCCCGGGTATGCCAACTGGGGCCGGGCCGTGTCCCTGGCCGCGCCGGGCGGGGAGGCCGATCACGGCGTGGTGGTCAGCAGCCTCAGCGGGCCGGGCGGGGAGCGCACACCCAACGGCACCAGCTTCGCCGCGCCGCACGCCAGCGGGGTGGCCAGCCTGCTGCTCAGCGTGCGCCCCAAGCTCTCTCCCGCCGCGCTGAGCAGCACGCTGACCCGCAGCGCCACGCCGTTTCCGGCCGGCCGCTGCGACCCCGATCCGGCCCGTACCTGCGGCAGCGGAACGCTGAACGCCGGGGCGGCCCTGCGTGCCACGCTGGCGTCGGCGGCCGGCAAGTAGGAGGAGGACCGAGGACCGGTGGGCGCGGCGGCCCGGGGCGGCCCGGCTCTGCTACCGTCGGTCTGAACGTGAAACCCCCTCCCCTGCCCTCCCCGGAATCAGACGGCGGCCCGCTCCCCCGGCTGCTGAGTACCGCACAGGCGACGGCCCTGCTGGGGGTCAAGCCGGCCACGCTGTACGCGTATGTCTCCCGCGGTCTGGTCCGCAGCGAGCCGGGACCGCCGGGCACCCGTGAACGGCGCTACCACGCCGAGGACGTGCGCGCTCTGGTGGCCCGGCAGGGCGCGCGGCGAGATCCGGCAGGCGCGGTTCACGACGCCGTGCAGACCGCCGTGGGCGGCGCGCTGGAATGGGGCGCCCCGGTCCTTCCCAGCGCCCTGACCCACATTGCGGACGGCTCCCTGAGCTACCGGGGCCAGGACGCCGTGGTCCTGGCAGAGACGGCGACCGTTGAGGAGGTTGCCGCGCTGCTGTGGACCGGCGAGGCCGGGGGCTGGGCCGCGTTGCCGCTGCGGGCCCGGCTGCACCTGGGGCGCACCTTTTCGCAGCGCGGCCCGGACCGCATCGGCGCGGCCGAGGCCTTCGCGCACGCGCTGGCCCACGCCGGAGCGCAGGACGTGGGCGCGCTGGACCGCCGCAGCGCGGCGCTGCCCGCCCGCGCCGCCCGCGTATTGAGCCTGCTGTACGCCACGCTGGAGCGGTATGAGGGCGTGCCGGCGGCCCCCGATCTGCCGCTGCATGCCCGGCTCGCCCGCGCCTGGGGCGTGCCCCGCGACGCTGGGCTGCTGCGACGCGCCCTGGTGCTGCTCGCCGACCATGAACTGAATGTCAGTACCTTTGCCGCCCGGGTGACCGCGAGCAGCGGCGCGGGCCTGCACCACGCCACCCTGGCGGCCCTGTGCGCCCTGCAGGGGCCGCGGCATGGACTGGCGGCCCTCAGCGCCCACGATCTGCTGAGCGCCGCCCTGCGCGCCGGGGCCCGGACCGCACTGCGGGACGCGGAGCGCCGCCACGTTGGCCCGCCCGGCTTCGGCCACCGCCTGTACCCGGACGGTGATCCGCGCGCGCGCGCCCTGCTCGCGGCCCTGAACGCGGCGCATCCCGCGGCCTCCGCCGTGCAGGCCGCCGGCGAGGTGCAGCGGGTGATCCGGGCCGAGACCGGCGAGCACCCCAACATTGACCTTGCCCTGGGCGCACTGACCCTGACCCTGGGGCGCGGGGCCGACGACTCACTGACCCTGTTCGCCCTGGCCCGCGCCAGCGGGTGGCTGGCCCACAGCTTAGAAACGCTCCGAGAGGGCACCCTGATCCGGCCCCGGGCGCGCTACGTGGGCCTGTAGTTCCTGGTCCGCGGAACCGGACAGGGGAGCGAGGCCCGTTCAGCCTCACCCCCCTGTCGAACGCCCGGTCTTACTTGACCAGGCCGAGTTTGCGGACCTCGTCGCGTTCTTCCTGCAGTTCCTGGGCGGTGGCGTCCATCTTGCCCCGGCTGAAGTCGGAGACGTCCAGGCCCTGCACGATCTCGTACTGCCCGCCGCTGCACTTGACCGGGAAGCCGTAGATCAGGCCCTCGGGAACCCCGTAGCTGCCGTCACTGGGAATGCCCATGCTGACCCACTGGCCCTCGGGGGTGCCCAGCGCCCAGTCGCGCATGTGGTCAATGGCCGCGCTCGCCGCACTCGCCGCGCTACTCGCTCCGCGCGCCTCGATGATGGCGGCGCCGCGTTTGGCAACGGTGGGGATGTAGGTTCCCTCGTACCACTCGCGGTCCACTGTGTCCAGGGCCGGCTGGCCGTTCACGGTGGCCGCGCTGAGGTCCGGGTACTGGGTCGAGGAGTGGTTTCCCCAGATGGTGATGTTCTGGATGGCGTCCACCGGCTGACCGGTCTTCTCGGCCAGCTGCGAGATGGCGCGGTTGTGGTCCAGACGGACCATGGCCGTGAATTGACCGGGGTTCAGGTCGGGAGCGTTCTGCTGGGCGATCAGGGCGTTGGTGTTGGCGGGGTTGCCCACCACGAGCACCTTCACGCCCCGGCTGGCCACCTTGTTCAGCGCCTCGCCCTGGGGCTTGAAGATGCCGCCGTTGGCCGAGAGCAGGTCGCCGCGCTCCATGCCCGCCTTACGCGGCATCGCGCCGACGAGCAGCGCGTAGTCGGCGTCCTTGAAGGCGACCATCGGGTCGTCGCTGGTCACGATGTCGGCGAGCAGGGGGAACGCACAGTCGCGCAGCTCCATGACCACGCCCTGCAGGGCCTTGAGGGCCGGAGTGACTTCCAGCAGTTGCAGAATGACAGGCTGATCCTTGCCCAGCATGTCGCCGGACGCGATACGGAACAGCAGGCTGTAACCGATCTGACCAGCGGCGCCGGTAACAGCGACGCGGACGGGTGCTTTGTTCGTCATAGATATCCCTCCTGAGGATGGTTTTTCGGTTCACAATAACGCGGCGGCGGGCGCAGCGGCGCGGGGCGTTCCCCAAGCGGAGACAGCCTCGGACCGCGCCGCTGCGCCCGGCCGGCGCGTCAGATCGGCGCGTCTTCCTGAAACCTGGGCTCGCGTTTCTCGCGCAGGCTGCTCAGGCCCTCACGCACGTCGGGGCCGGTAAATCCCAGGAATTCCAGCGCCAGGCTCGCGTCAAAGGTCGGGCCCATGGCACGCAGCCAGTTGTTCAGGGCGTACTTGGTCCAGCGCACCGCCGTGGGGCTGCCCGCCGCCAGGGTGCGGGCCACCTTCCACGCCCGGTCCAGAAGTTCCTCGTCGGGAACACACAGGCTGACCAGACCGATGCGCTCGGCCTCCTCCCCGGAAACAGGCTCGCCGGTCATCAGGTGGTACTTGGCCTTGTTCAGCCCGCACAGCAGCGGCCAGATGATCGCGGCGTGGTCGCCCGCCGCCACGCCCAGCCGCACGTGGCCGTCCAGAATGCGCGCGGTCCTGGCCGCGACGCTCACATCCGAGAGCAGCGCCACCGCCAGCCCCGCTCCCACACACGGGCCGTGAATGGCGCTCACGATGGGCTTGCCGCAGTTGATGACGTTGTACACGAGGTCGCGGGCCTCGCGCCACACGCGGGCCAGGGCGGTGAAATCACTGCTCATCTCCTCAATCAGCGAAAAGTCGCCCCCCGACGAGAACCCGCGGCCCTCGCCGCGAATCAGAACGCAGCGCACGCCCGCGGCGGCGTCAATGTCGCGCCACACCTGGGTCAGGGCGCGGTGGGCGTCCGCATTGACGCTGTTCAGGGTCTTCTCGGCGCGGATCACGACTTCCAGAATGCCGCCGTCGTGTGCGGTCAGGTGCAGGCCGGGGTAGGCGCCGGGGGCGGTGAGCTGCTGCAGGTTCATGGCCCGAGGCTAGCGCTTCGCCGCCGCCCTTCATGTGCAGGGCAGGCCGGGACGTGTCAGGCCCGTGAAGGGCGGCGGCGGCTACGCTGGCGGTCTCAGCACCCGGCTCTGTTCCTGCTCCCCGGAGGTTTCCCCCATGTTCCAGTTCACCGTGTCCCGCTCCCTGACCCTGCTGTGTCTGGCCGCCCTGACGGCCTGTGGAGGTGGCCGTGCGCCGGAGGCCAGTCCCGGTCCGGGAACCGGCGCGGGCGTGGAGGTTCAGGTGGTGGACGCCGACAACGCCGACACCTTCAGCTATGACTCGCCCGCCGGGTTTACCCCGGCCCTGACCCCGTTGGCTGGATTTCCCCGTTCAGAGGCCGAGGCCGAACTGCTCACTGCAGTCAACGCCGAGCGGGCCCGCGGCGGCACCTGTGCGCGGGCGGGCGGAGGCCGGCAGACCTTCGGGGCCGCTCCGCCGCTGAGCTTCGAAGGACACCTGCACCAGTCGGCGACCCTGTACGGGCGGCAGCTGGCGGCCTCCGGAACCCTGGCCCTCGCCCACCGGGGACCGAACGGCAGCACCCCGGCGCGGCGCATGGTGGCGGCGGGGTACGTGCCCGCCCCGCCCCGCGGCACCTCCCTGCTGTTCGCCGAGAGTCTGGCCGCCGGCCCCGGCCTGACCCAACCGGCCGAGATCATCGCGGCGTGGCAGGACAGCCCCAGCCACTGCGCCGCGATGTTCAGCCCGGCGGCCCACGGCAGCGCCGCGCAGGCGAACGGCGCGGCCGGCAGCTACTGGGTGCTGAACATCGCCGGCTGGCAGGCCGGCCGCCCTCAGCGGCGCCAGCCCAGACCGCCGACCACCCCGGCCAGAACCATGCTGCCCACCACCAGCGCGACGACCGCCGGCCAGCCTCCGGCCTCGAAAGTGTGGCCTGCCACGACGCTGGCGGCGGCGGCTCCACCGTAATACGCCAGGTGGTACAGCCCCGAGGCCAGGCTGCGTGCCCGCGTGACCTCGCGCTGCACGGCGCTCAGGGCGGCGGACTGCGCCAGGAACACCCCGCAGGCCCCGGCGGCGACCCCGGCGATCACTACTCCCAGCGGTTCGGCCAGCGTCAGCAACAGACCCAGGATGCTGGCCCCCACCGCACTGAGCAGCGCGAACCGCGGTCCCCGTGCGGCGAGCAGCGGCCCCGCCACCGGCGTGATCACCACCCCCAGCAGGTACACCGCAAACACCAGACCGGTCTGGGCGGTATTCAGGGCATAGGGCGGGGCCGCCAGACGCAGCGTCAGCGTGTTGAAGGTACCGACCAGCGTGAACAGGATCAGAAAGCCCACCGCGCAGGTGGCGAGCAGCCGCGCATTGCGCAGGTGGGCGCCCAGCCCGGCCAGGACCGAGCGCAGGTCGCGCTGCGGCAGGAACTCGCGCTCTGCCGGCAACGCGCGCCGGGCCAGCCCGAACCCCGCCAGCGAGGTCGCTGCGAGCAGCCAGAAGGCGGCGTGCCAACCCCAGCGCACCGCGACCAGTCCGGCCAGGAACCGGCCCAGGAACCCGCCGAGCACCGTTCCGGTCACGTACATGGTCAGGGCGCGGGCGCGGCCGGCGGCCGGCACCTCCTCGGCAATCAGGGCGTTCAGCGCCACCATCACGCCGGGAATCAGCAGGCCCTGGGCAAAGCGGGCAGCGTTCAGCGCCGCGAGGGTGGGGGCAAAGGCTGCCAGCACGGCGGGCAGCGCAAGCAGCGCAAAAGCCCAGATGACCGTGCTGCGCCGCCCCAGCGCGTCGGCGAGCACGCCGACCAGCGGCGAGGCCAGCGCCATGGCCAGCGTGGTCGCCCCCACCACAAAACCCACGCCGGCCGCTCCGGCCTGGAATTCGGTGGCCAGCACCGGCAACAGGCTCTGCGGCGCGTACACGTTCAGGAAAACCAGCGTTCCCAGCGCCGCGAACACCAGCGGGGACGGCGCGTGCGTGCTGACCGTCAGTCCGGCGGCCCCACCGACACCCTTCAAAACAGACCGACCAGACCCGCCGGATTGACCAGCGCGGTGCCCACGCCCAGCCGCGCCGCCTGCTCCGGGTCCGGCCGACCGGGCGGGCCGGGCAGGATCAGGGTGGCGCGTGCCTCCAGACCCACACCTGCGGTCGTGTCCAGCCGGTCCAGCACCGCCCCAAAGGTCCAGTCGGCGGCCCACACCCGTTTGACCGCCTGCAGGGCCGCGGTGCCGGGTGGGGTGACGTGTGCGGCCTCGGCGGTCTGCGTTCCGGGGCGGCGAACATGCACCTCACCGCGGTCCAGCCCGGCGCGGTCCAGTGCGCGGTAAAACGCCTGCACCGCGTCGTCCATCAGGTAGGTCGTGCGGATCAGTGCTCCGGCCCGCACGGCCAGGGGTTCCAGCGCATCCTCATCAATCCGCGCCGGATTGATCGCCGCAAACAGCCGGCCCAGCTGCTCGGGCAGGTTGCCGCCCCGGTAAAACGCTTCCTCGAAGTCCGGGGGCACGAGCACGCCGGCCACCCCCTGCGCCGCCAGCCGGGCCACCTCCGGCACCACGTCGTCCGGCAAGCGCCGCGCAGCCTCCTCGAACGTCAGCATGGAGTGCAGGGTAAAGCATGGACCCCTGCGTCCGCCTCAGTCACCGCCGTCGAGATGGGCGTGGTCGTTGTAGGTATGCAGCGTCCAGCGGCCTTCCCGGCGCGACAGCCGGGTCAGTCCGGTGTGGGCCAGCCGGTACGCAAAGGGCAGCACATATCCCGGCTGGGGCGTGGCCGGCCAGCCAAACAGCGCGCACAGCAGCGCCCGGATGGCGGCCCCGTGCGAGACGGCAACGACCTGCCCGCCCGGCAGTTCTTCCGCCCAGGCCTGCAGGCGGTCGGCGACCGTCAGCAAACTCTCGCCGCCGGGGGCCGGAAGGGTCCAGGGGTCCATCTGCCACGCGGCGTACCGGGGATCGTTCTGGATCGTTTCACGGGTCGCTCCCTCGTACTGGCCGAAATTCAGTTCGCGCAGCCGCGCGTCTCTCGTCACCACAACACTGGGCAGGATGATCTCGGCGGTACGCAGCGCGCGGCTCAGGTCGCTGGCATACGCGGCGTCAAAGCGGTGGCCGGCCAGCCGGCGGGCCAGCTGCCGGGCCTGGGTCTGTCCCAGCGTGCCCAGCGGCGTGTCGGTCCAGCCCTGCCAGCGGCCCTCTGCGTTCCAGTCGGTGGCGCCGTGGCGCACCAGCGTCAGCGTCAGCGGCGCGGCGCTCACGGCCGGGCGTCGGGGTCCGGATCGGCGCTGCGGGTGTCCTGACCCTCGGGCAGCGGAGCAACCGTGCGGGGCTTGCCCTCCTCGTCCAGCGCCACGAACACAAAAAAGCCGGTGGTCGCGAGCTCCTGCTGCCCGGTCGCCATCGTCTCGCGGTACACGTCGACCCGCACGGTCATGCTGCTGCGGCCCACCTTGACCACCTGCGCGTCCAGCGCCACCGCGTCGCCCACCCGGATCGGCACCCGGAAATCCACTCCGTCCATGCGGGCCGTGACCACATTGGCCCCGCCGTGCCGCACCGCCGCCACGCTGGCGGCCTTGTCCATCAGGGAGAGCACCCAGCCCCCAAAAGCCGTTCCCAGATAATTGGTGTCCTTGGGAAACACCAGCTCCAGCATCCGTGCGCGGCTGCGCGGAGCCTCTACCCTGTCTGCATGTTCGTTCGTCACTGCCTTCTGTTCTAGCGCAGGGGGCCGTCCGCACGGCCGGTGCGGAGGCCCAGACGTCTACGCCGCCCCACGTACCCGGACCAGGCAGAACAAACATGATCGGCGGGTCCCGCCCGGTCCCCCAGGCCCTCGCAGACGCCGCCGTCATCCGCAGCGATGGCCCGTCGCCTGTACCGGCCGCGCCCCCACTTCCCAACTGACAACTTCATGAAATGGGGCCCAGGCATTTGACACCCTTCGGCCACCATGCCAGCATGTGTGCCACGCACAACTTGGACTGCGTTCAGCGTCGCTTGGCAACCGCCACACGTTTGAATTCTGGAGGCTCACTTATGAAGCAAAGACTTCTTTTTCCTGCCCTATTCGCAGCTCTGGCCGGCTCAGCCTTCGCCGACAAGGTCGTGAACATCGGCTACAGCGGCCCCCTGTCGGGCGGCGCCGCTTTTTACGGCAAGGATGTCCAGAGCGGCATTGAGATGGGCATCAACGATATCAACAAGGCGGGCGGCGTTACCGTGAACGGCGAGAAGGTGACCTTCAAACTGGTCAGCCTGGACGACCGTTATCTGCCCAACGAAACGGCCACCAACGTCAAGAGGTTGACCAGTCAGGACATCAACGTGATCTTCGTGCCGCACGCCGGGGGCATCCTGACCGTGCAGCCCATGACCACGCGCGACCCCGAATTCCTGCTGGTGGCCTACTCCTCCGAGCCCAAGATCCTGGAAGCCAAGAACCCGATGACTTTCATGCTGCCGCCGCGCTACGACAACTACCTGCAGCCGTTCGTGAGCACCCAGATGAAGGCCTTTGGCAAGAAGCTGGGCATGGTCGGCACCACCAGTGCCTACGGCAAGCAGTGGGCCGAGGCCGTGACCGGCGAGTGGAAGAAGCAGGGCGGCACGGTCGGCAGCAACAACGGTGTGGACTACGGCACCACCGTGGACTACAGCAGCGCCGTTACCAAGGCGCTGGCCGAGAAGCCCGACGTGCTGTTTGTGGGCGGGCCCAGCCAGCCTACCGCGCTGGTGATCAAGGCAGCCCGCGAGCAGGGCTTCAAGGGCGGCTTCATCGTGATGGACCAAGCCAAGTTCGAGCAGATGGATCAGGTCGTGCCCATCTCCTACCTCGACGGCTCGGTGGGCGTGCTGCCCACCAAGGAATTCGCCGGGACTCAGGTCTTCGTTAACCAGTACCAGCGTGCCTACAAGAAGATTCCCACCAGTGAGGCGGCCCTGAACTACATGGGCATCAACGTGCTCGCCAAGGCCATGGAACTCGCCGGCACCACCGAGGATCCGGTCAAGATCCGCGCCAAGCTGGACGCCGCCGCCAAGGCGCTGCCCCAGAGCAAGACCATCTACAAGATGAAAGGCGTTTCGGAAGGTGGCCACGCCGACGCCGAGTTCATCATCGCCAGCGTCAAGAACGGCAAGTACACCAAACTGCGCGTCGACAAGGTTTACAAGTAAGGCGGGAGGGACGGCCCCCGCGCTTCACCGGGCGTTGTCCCGCTGCCCGCGCCCCGACTGTGTTTCACGGGGCGCGTTTTGATTGCCCGGATTGACTGCTCTGTAACATCAGCGTCATTTCATCTGCCCTTTCCCTGTTTGCCCTTTTTCTGGAGGATCACCGCTTGACCACCTTCTTGCAACAACTCTTCAATGCCCTGGCGCTGGGCGGGGTCTATGCCCTGGTCGCGCTGGGCCTGACGCTGGTTTACGGCGTGATGCGCGTACCCAACTTCGCGCACGGGGGCCTGTACATGCTCGGCGCCTACCTGACCTACGCCTCCCTGAGCGGCCTGGGCGTGGGCTACGTGCCCGCGCTGCTGATCGCCGCCGCGGGCGTGGCGCTGCTCGCTGCCTTCATGGAACGGGCCATCTTCTACCCGCTGCGCAACGCTCCGCACGTGCATCCCATGATCGCGGCCGTCGGGGTGCTGTTCTTTCTGGAGGCCGCCGTGCAGCTGATCTGGGGACCGGACTTTAAACAGATCAGCGAGCCGGTAAGCGGCATCGTCAACTTGGGCGGCGTGATCATCACGTGGCAACGCCTGATCGTAATCGTCGCCAGCGTCGTGGTGATGCTGGGCCTGAACTACTTCCTGAAACGCACCCTGACCGGCGCCACCCTGGAAGCCATGTCGCAGAACCGTGAGGGGGCGCGCCTGATGGGCATCAACACCAACCGGGTGGGCATGCTGACCTTCGCCATTTCCGGAGCGCTCGCGGCGGTGGCGGCGGCCCTGATCGCACCGATCAATGCCGTGGCCCCCAGCATGGGCGAGATCATGAACCTCAAGGTCTTCGCCATCATCATCCTGGGCGGCATGGGCAGCGTGCCGGGAGCCATCGTGGGGGCCTTTCTGCTGGCCTTTTCCGAGGTCTTCGGCGGCTTCTACATCAGCCTGGACTTCGCGGACGTGATTGGCTTTGCCATGCTGGTGCTCGTGCTCGCCCTGCGTCCCCAGGGCCTGTTCCGGAGGGGCACGTGAGGGGCAATGTTCTGCCGCCCCGCCGGCCCATCTGGGGCTGGCTCACCTGGGTCATCGTGTTCGCGCTGGCCGCGCTGGTCCCGCTGTTCAGCCCCTCGGGCTACATGCTCGACATCGGCGTGAACATCATGATCTACGCCATCCTGGCCTACGGCCTGAACGTGCTGCTGGGCTACACCGGGCTGCTGCCGCTGGCACACGCCGGCTTCTTCGGCATCGGTGCGTACGCGGTCGGCATCCTGACCCTCAAGGCCGGCTGGAACTTCTGGCTGGCGTGGCCGGTCGCCGTGGTGATCTGTGCGCTGGCCGGGTTGCTGCTGGGTCTGGTGGCCTTCCGGACCAAGGGAGACGCCTTTTCCATCTTCACGCTGGGCGTGGGCGTGATCATCATGCTGGTGATCAACAAATGGGACTCCCTGACCGGCGGCAACGACGGCCTGAACGGAATTCTTCCTCCGGAAGGACTGGAAGCGGCGTCACGGGCGGTCGGCCTGAAGCTCTCGGGCGGCTTTTACTACCTGGCCCTGATCTCGCTCGCGCTGACGGTGCTCGCCGTGGCGCGGGCGCGGGGCAGCGTGTTTGGCCGCTCGCTGATCGCCATTCGTGGCGGCGATGATCTGGCGCGCAGCGCGGGCATCGACGTGTACTCGCACAAGCTGCGGGCCATGATGCTCTCGACGGCCATCGCGGGCTTCGCCGGCGGCCTGTACGCCGTGTACGTGGGTTTCCTGGGCTCGGCGGCCACCGGGCCGGTGCAGACCTTCACCGTCCTGCTGTACCTGCTCGTGGGAGGCCTGGGCACCCTGGCCGGCCCGCTGCTGGGCCCGGCGGTGCTGTACACCCTGACCCAGAACCTCAAGGGACTGCAGGATTACCAGTACATCGTCTTTGGCCCGCTGCTCGTGCTGATGATCATGTTCGCGCCGCAGGGGCTGGCCGGCCTGTGGGACCGGTTCCGGGCACGCCGGGCCCCGGCGGCCCCCAAAACGGAGGCCAAACGTGCTTGAAGTTCAGAATCTGGGCATCCGCTTCGGCGGCAACCATGCCGTGCAGGACGTCACCGCCAGCATCGAGGCCGGGCAGATCACTGCCATCATTGGCCCCAACGGCGCGGGCAAGAGCACCTTCTTCAACCTGATCTCGGGCTTTTACCAGCCCACCACGGGACGCATCCGCTTTCTGGGCCAGGACATCACCCGGCTGCCCACCCATGAGGTCGTTGCGCGCGGCATTGCCCGCACCTTCCAGACCACCACCATCTACAAGGAACTCAGCGTGCTGGAAAACGCCATGATCGGCCACCGGGTCCGCACCCGTGCCGGGCTGTGGGACGCCCTGCTGCGCACCGGACGTGAGCGCCGCGACGAAGAAGAAAGCCGTTCCGGGGGGATGGCCGCCCTGGAGCGGGTGGGGCTGGCCGGACAGGCCCATCAGCTGGCCGGCGCGCTGACCCAGGAAGGTCAGAAGCGGGTGGGCATCGCCATGGCGCTGTCGAGCGACCCCAAGCTGCTGCTGCTGGACGAACCCGCCGCCGGGATGAATCCCGAGGAGACGGTCAACCTGATGGCCCTGATCCGCGATCTGGTGGCCGGCGGCCTGAGCGTGGCGCTGGTGGAACACAAGATGAGCCTAGTGATGGGCCTGGCCGATGAGATTCTGGTGCTGCACCACGGCCAGAAGATTGCCGAGGGCCCGCCCAACCAGGTCAGCCGCGACCCCGCCGTGATCGAGGCGTATCTGGGCAGCCACGCCCACGGCGGCCAGATGGGTCAGGCCGGCACGGAGGGCGCCCATGCTTGAGGTCCGCGACCTGACCGTCAATTACGGCCATTTCACCGCCCTGCACGGCGTGGGCCTGAACGTCAACCCCGGCGAGATTGTGGTGCTGCTGGGAGCCAACGGTGCGGGCAAGAGCACGCTGTTCCGCACGCTCTCCGGGCTGCAGAAGGCGAGCGGCGGCAGCGCCACCTGGAACGGCACGCCCCTGACCGGGGGCCGGCCCGAGTACAACGTCGCGCACGGCGTGGCCCAGTGCCCCGAGGGCCGCCTGCTGTTCCCGGACCTGAGCGTGGAGAAGAACCTACGCCTGGGGGCCTTCATTCACCGCAAGGACGCGGCAGGAACGGCCCGCGAGCTGGAGCGGGTCTACACCCTGTTTCCCGATCTCGTGAAAAAACGCCATGCGCCGGCCGGCAGCCTGTCGGGCGGGCAGCAGCAGATGGTCGCCATCGCCCGCTCGCTGATGGCCCGCCCGCAACTGCTGCTGCTGGACGAACCCTCGCTGGGCCTCGCGCCGCTGGTGGTCGAGCAGGTCTTTGCCGCCGTGCAGCGGGTCAACGAGGCCGGAGTCAGCGTGCTGCTGGCCGAACAGAACGCCTTCGCGGCCCTGGGAATCGCCCACCGCGGCTACGTTCTGGAAAGCGGACAGGTCAGCCTGCAGGGCACCCAGCACGAACTCATGACCGACGACCGGGTCCGGAGCGCTTACCTGGGCGTGTAGGAACGGCGCGCGGGGTGCGGGAGGGAGCCGGATGCGGTTTCCCTCCCGCACTGCGTGGCGTGGAGTCATTTGCCCGCCCCGGCGACCGGTACCATGGGGGCATGAGGTTGAACGCATGAACGCTCCCGCCTGGCGCATCTGGCTGGTCACGGCGCTGGTCTGTGGCTGGGGCATCCTGACCATCCGCTTTGCTCAGACGGGGACCTGGCCCATGGCCATCCTGTGCGCCCTGCTGATGGTCGCCAACGGCATCACGCTGTGGCGCCTGACCAAGTACGGCAAGAAGTAGTCAGCGTGCCGGGATCAGGGTGCGGCGCGTCAGGCGGCGGCCGCGCTCGCGGGCAACCCGTTTGAGGTCAGCCACCGGCAGGATCAGGCGCGGCGAGGTCCAGACCTGCGACGCCTTGTGAAAGGCCCAGCCCCCGCCCAGCGTGAGCGCCGCGTGCTGTAGCAGGCCGTCCGCGCTGCGCCAGATCAGGACCGTTCCCGGCCGATCGTCCGCTCCGCCGGGGCGGGTACGCGCCCGCACGAAGGCCTCGAACGGCCCGCGCTGCATCCACTCGCTTTCGGCGCCCGCAATGCCCGCCGCGCCCATCACGGCGCCAAAGCAGTTCGCGCCGCTGTGTCCGGCGAAACTGCCCGCGAGTTCCTGCACGCGGGGCAAAGACGCAGAGGCGGCCTTCCAGACGCCCTGCGGCACCTGGGGTTTGTGACAGCCGGGGCCGCCCCTGCTGATGACCCGCCCGAGCCCGGCGTCGGTCAGCAGATCCGGTGTCCACAGAAAACGCACTTCCGGCAACCCGGGCAGCAGGTCCGCGTAATCGCGGCGGCGGGGAATGTTGCCCCGCCCATGCTGAACCTGTAGCCGCAGCACTTCGCGCCGTACACCGGGGTCCAGGGCCGCCCAGTCATCCGGACCCAGCCACGCCACCCGGCTCGCCTGCGCCGAAATGTTCCACAGCGCGTTGGTATCGCGTTCCTCAGGAGTCAGCGGAACCTCGGAGCGTGCAACGGTCGGCAGGGCAAGTCGGCACGCCTCCTCCGGCGTCAGAAAAAAGGGTTGACGGGAAGGCGCGAGCCAGCTGCGCCAGAGGGCCTGCAGCCTGCTTGAAACAGGAATATTCAGAACGTTCATGCGTTCAGCGCAGCAGCGGCAGGCCGAAGCCCTGCGCGCCCACACGGGCACAGACCCACTCGAAGGCCCGGGGATCGGCCACAAAGTCCAGCGTGTCCCCGGGCACGCGCATCACCGGGCAGGCGTCGAAGCCCGCGACCCAGCTGTCGTACAGGCGGTTGAGGCCGGCCAGATAGGCGTCGGGGATGTCCTGCTCATACGGGCGGCCCCGTGCGGCGATGCGCCGGCGCAGGGTGGGCAGGCTGGCATCGATGTGAATCAGCAGGTCCGGCACCCGCAGGGCCGGCAGGATGCCCTCGTACAGTCCCTGGTAGGTGGCCCAGTCGCGCGCCTCCATCTGCCCGCTTTCAAACAGGTTGCGCGCGAAGATGTTGGCGTCCTCAAACACGGTGCGGTCCTGAATCACGTAACGCGCTCCGGTGACCAGATTCAGGTGCTGTTCCAGTCGGCGCGACAGAAAGTAGATCTGCGAGTGAAACGAGTAGCGCCGCATGTCGCGGTAGAAATCTTCCAGGTACGGGTTCTCGGCGTACGGCTCGTACACCGGCCGCAACCCGTAGCGGTCCGAGAGCATGCGCGTGAGCGTGCTCTTGCCGCTGCCGATGTTGCCGGAAATGGCGAGGTACATCAGCCGCTCCGCTGCCGGGTCGACCCCATCAGTCCGCTGCCCGCCCCGCCGTCAGGGCCTCGTGAACCCGGCCCAGCAGGGTCTGTTCGTCCTCGGGGTTGCCCACGAAGTCCAGCGAGCCGGCCTGCACGGTCAGCAGCGGGTGGGGGTAGGTGCGAAAGTATTCGTCGTACCGGGCCGTCAGCTCGCTCAGGTACTCGGCCTGCATGTCCCGCTCGAAGGGTCGGCCCCGGCGCGCAATGCGGCGCAGCAGTTCGTCGGGATCGGCACGCAGATACACCACCAGATCGGGGGTGGGCAGGCGGGGCGAGAGGTGCGCATACAGGTCCTCGTACAGCGAAAATTCGGCGTCCTTGAGGTTCATGGCCGCGAAGATGAAATCCTTGTCGAACAGGTAATCGCTGACCACGTTGCCGCTGAACAGCCCCGGCTGCGCCAGCTCCGAGAGCTGCTTGAAGCGCGAGAGCAGAAAGAACACCTGCACCTGAAAGGCGTAGGTTTCGGGGTGTTCATAAAAGCGGGCCAGGAAGGGATTTTCCTCCACCACTTCCAGATTCAGCTCCGCGCCGTAGCGCGCCGAGAGCCGTGAGGCCAGACTTGTTTTTCCCACCCCGATGGGGCCTTCGACAACCAGATACATAAACAGGCCAGAGCATAGCGCTCCTTAAGACAGACAAACGGGCGGGGTGGGGCTTGACAGACCGCCGCCCGACAGCCCCCGAGTGAACCCTGCAACGGGACGGCACGCGGGGTTCACTCGGGGTCCGGGGTCTGGGCCCTGCCCTGCGTCCTGGCCGGCGGATTGTCCGGGCTTCCGAGCCGCCCCGCCTCCCGGGCTGCCCGGGTCAGCAGGTACTCGATCTGGGCATTGACGCTGCGCAGATCGTCGGCCGCCCAGCGCTCCAGGACCGCGTACAGTTCGGGGCTGATCCGCAGGGGGTAATTTTTACGGGCCATGCGGGCCTCCAGGGGGGGTCACGGGCGGGCCATGCTCAACGCCGCCCCAGGCGGTCAACGTACAGGCTTCCGGCATTCACGATGGGCTGCGTTCCCCGCTCGCTGGTCAGGACGACGAGCAGGTTGCTGACCATCTGGGCCTTGCGCTCCTCATCGAGCTGCACGATGTTCTGGTCGTCCAGCTCGCGCAGGGCCATCTGCACCATGCCCACCGCGCCGTGGACGATCTGCGCGCGCGCCGCGATGATGGCGCTGGCCTGCTGACGCTGCAGCATGGCTCCGGCAATCTCCGGCGCGTAGGCCAGGTGCGACAGCCGGGCTTCCAGCACCTCCACCCCGGCGTGGCGCAGGCGGGTCGCCAGTTCACGGCCCAGCGCCTCGGCCACCTCGTCGGCGTTGCCGCGCAGGCTCTTGCCGCTCTCCTCGTAATTGTCGTAGGGGTACTGCGAGGCGAGATGCCGCAGCGCCGTCTCGGACTGGATGGCGACAAACTCGGCGTAGTCCTCGACATCGAAGGTGGCCCGCGCTGAATCCACCACCCGCCACACGATCACGGCGGCGATCTCGATGGGATTGCCCGACAGGTCATTGACCTTCAGCCGCTCGGAATTGAAGTTGCGGATCCGCAGCGACACATTCTTGCGAACCGTCAGAGGATTGGTCCAGTACATGCCGTTGCGCCGCTCGGTGCCCACGTAGCGCCCGAAGAGGGTCAGCACCTTGGCCTGGTTGGGCTGCACGATGAAAAACCCGATCATGGCGAACAGCAGCAGCAGGCCGAGCACCACGCTCAGCAGGAATTGCCCGGCCACCAGCAGCCCCACACCCAGCGCCACCAGCGCCAGCCACAGCAGGAAGATCGGCACGCCGGGCAGCCCGAAAGCCGGGCGCTCCACACTCGCCACACCGCTGCGGGTAGAAATTCCCCCCTCTGCACCGACCATCACCGGACCCTTCTCCAGTTCGCTCATAAGGTCTCCTTGCAATCAATATGATATCACATTACCGCAAAGGAAGAAATGGAAGAAGGGGACAGGCGTGCGCCTGTCCCCTGTTGTGGTCCCGGCGCTACTCCGTCTGCTGCAGGGTCCGTTTCAGCAGGGTGACCTTCACGTCTACGCCTTTCTTGTTGCGCCACACGCGCAGGGTCACGGTCTGACCCGGACGTTTGGCGGCGACCAGGCGGGTCACGTCAAAGGAATTCTGCACCCGCACGCCGTCCACGGCCACGATGATGTCGCCCAGCGGGGCAAGCAACTGGTCGCTGCTGTTTCTCAGGCTGCCGCGCAGACCCGCGCGGGCGGCGGCGCTGCCGGCGGGCACGTCCATGACCAGGGCGCCCTCGCTGCTCGACAGGCCCGCGAGCTGCCGCAGGGCCGGCGGCAGCGTGTCGAGATCCACCAGGCTGGCTCCCAGCGTGCCGCGCTGCGGAACCCCGATCTTTTCCAGATCGTCCAGACTCTGTTTGACCAGGTCGCCGGGAATGGCAATGCCGATCACGCCGGGCACAAAGCTGTTGGGCGCGGCGTTCGCGTCGGCCACGCCGACCACCGCGCCGCGCGAATCGAGCACCGGACCGCCGCTGTTGCCCTGCTGAATGCTCGCCGTGGTCACCAGATACTGCCCGATTTCCGGCCCCAGACCATCGTTGCGGGGAATGTCCTGGGCGCTGGCGAGCACGCTGAACACGCCGGTGCTCACGAAGTTCTGGATCTTGAGCGGCGTGCCGATGGTGATGAGTTTCTGCCCCGGAATCAGGCGCGCACTCTGACCGAAGCTCAGGATCTTGGGCGCCGAGACGCCGGTTACCCGCAGGATGGCAATGTCGATGCCGGGGTCAATGCCCTCGATCTTGGCGGGCACCTTGCGCCCGTTGTACAGCGTGACGCTCAGCGATTCCTGATCCTTGACCACGTGGTAGTTGGTCACGATCAGGTTCTTCTTGTAAAAGAAGCCGGTGCCGGTCTCGACCTGCTCATCCCCGACCTGCAGCACCTCGCGCCTCAGGCGGTTGTCGATGCGGACCACCGCTTGCAGGGCCGCCTGGGTGACCTCCACGGTGTTGATCTCATCGGGGGTGACCAGCGCGCGCTGGGCCGTGACGCGGCCCGTGAGGTACGCGCCCGTCAACGACCCGGCAAGCAGCAGGGCCACGCCCAGGGCGCGCGCCGCGTTCACTCGCCGCCCGTCCCCTTTGCGCTGCCCCCACTGCTGGAGCCGCTTGCAGCGCCCTCTCCCCTGGCCTGGGGGCGCGAATCGGTGACGTAAAAGCCGCTGCCTTTGAACGCGATGCCGGGCCGGGCCACGATGCGCTTGACGGGCACGCCGGAGTCGGGGTGGGCGGTGTAGGCGTCGTCGCGCATGCTCTGCTGCAGTTCGTAGATCTCGCCAGTTTCCAGATTCTTGTAGAGGTAGGTGGGCATGTCAGTCAGTCCTTGATCTTGAGCGGGAAGGGAGAGGAAAGGGAGGGCCGGATGCCCCTGCGGGGGCACGCCGCGCTACCGTCTGCCCCGGCCAGTTCGCCGCCGGAAGCCAGAGCCCATCCTAGCAAGGGGCCAGGCCCCACAGCCCCCCCTGCGCCACGGTTGCTTGCACAGCTTGACCACGCGCCCGGCACACGGGTGCTACTGTACAGAGCGAACCCCTGGTGCCGGGTTCACTTACAGCAAACAGGGCAGCGCAAGGCCCACGGCTCCACCACCGCTTCAGGGCGGCCCGTGGAACCCGTTGGGAGACGAGGTGGAGGTCAGCGAGTTTTCTGCGGATGCCTCCAGGTGTTGGAACGGCACCTACCCGCCGCGCCAGGTTCCTCTTCAGGAGGATGAGGTGCGGGAAGTCCGGCGATAACCCTCACGGCAACGTGAACATAAGGCCGGGCACGCTCCAGACAAAAACCAAACCAGGCACCCCCGCTCTTTTCTGTCTTCCAAAGGAAGACACCGGTTTTTGAGGAACCGGGAGCGGGCAGGAGATCATTATGTGCGGAATCGTGGGATATATCGGTGGCCGGCAGGCCCAGGACGTGCTGCTCTCGGGCCTCTCCAAACTGGAATACCGGGGGTATGACAGCGCCGGTGTGGCGGTGGGCGACGGCGCGTGCATCGCCGTCAAGAAGAAGGCCGGCAAGCTGGCCAACCTCAGCACCGAACTCGACGGCCAGCCGCTGAGCGGCACGATCGGCATTGGACACACGCGCTGGGCCACGCACGGACTGCCCAACGACACCAACGCGCACCCGCACGCCACCGAGGACGGCAAGATCGTCATCATCCACAACGGCATCATCGAGAACTACCTCTCGCTGAAAGAGGACCTGATGACGCGCGGCCATGAGTTCAAGAGCGAAACCGACAGCGAGGTACTCGCGCACCTGATCGAGGAGGCCTACAGCGGCAACCTGGAAGAAGCGGTGCGCGCGGCCCTGGCGCAGGTGCGCGGCGCCTACGGCATCGTGGTGACGCACGTGGACCACCGCGAGATCGTGGCGGCCCGCACGGTCAGCCCGCTGGTGATGGGGGTGGGCGAGGGCGAGATGTTCCTGGCCTCCGACGTGCCCGCCCTGCTCGCCTACACCCGCAACATGGTCTTCCTGCACGACGGCGACATGGTGGTGCTGCACGACGACGGCTTCCGGGTGACCGACCTGGCCGGCAACGAGCAGCAGCGCGAGATCGAGCACATCGACTGGGACGCCGAGGCAGCCGAGAAGGGTGGGTTTGACACCTACATGCTCAAGGAGATCTACGAGCAACCCACCGCCCTGACCAACACCCTGATCGGCCGCCTGCAGGACGCGACCGGCGAGGTGAACCTGGACATCAACCTGGACCCCTCCTCGTTCAAGCGCATCTCCATCATCGCCTGCGGTACGGCCTTCTATGCCGGACTGGTCGGCGAATACCTGATCGAGCAGCTCGCGCGGATTCCGGTGGAGGTGGACGTGGCGAGCGAGTACCGCTACCGCGACCCGCTGGTGTCCGAGAACACGCTCGCCATCGTGGTGAGCCAGTCGGGCGAGACCATCGACACCCTGGAGGCGCTGCGCGAGGCCAAGCGCCACGGCGCGCAGACCCTGGGCGTGATCAATGCCAAGGGCAGCTCCATGACCCGCGAGCTCGACGACACGCTGTACATCCACGCCGGACCCGAGATCGGGGTGGCGAGCACCAAGGCCTATACCTCGATGGTCAGCGCCTTCCTGCTGCTCGCGCTGTGGCTGGGCCGGGCCCGCGGAACGCTCAGCGAGGAACAGGGCGCCGAGCTGCTGCACGCCGCGCGCGAACTGCCCCGGCTGGTGGAGCAGGCCCTGGCTCCCGAACGTGTGGAGGCGATCAAGGTCGTGGCCGAGAAGTACCACCAGGCGCGCGATTACCTGTTCCTGGGGCGCGGCGTCAATTCTCCCACCGCCTACGAGGGTGCGCTGAAGCTCAAGGAAATCAGCTACATCCACGCCGAGGCCTACGCGGCGGGCGAGATGAAGCACGGCCCGATCGCGCTGATTGACGCCAACCTGCCGGTGGTGGTCATCGCCACCGAGAGCCGCCTGCTGGAAAAGACCATCAGCAACGTGCAGGAGGTCCGGGCGCGTGCGGGCAAGGTGATTGCCATCCTCAGCGACGGCGATACCGAGAACGCCCGCCACGCCGACGACGTGATCTATGTGCCGCGCGCCCACGAGATGGTCAGCCCGGTGGTCAACGCCATCGCAATGCAGCTGCTGGCCTACTTCACGGCCACGGCGCTGGGCAAGGACGTGGACAAGCCGCGCAATCTGGCCAAGTCCGTCACCGTCGAATAACCAGACTGCAGAAAGCGGCGGGGAAGGAGAGCGTGATACGCCCCCTTCCCCGCCGTTCGCTGTTATCCCTGCGGGTGATCCAGGGTCTGTCCCACGCCCAGACCATGACGGTACACCAGCTGCCCCCCCAGGAAGCCCCCGGCAAGGGCCAGCCCCAGGGCCGCGCCCGACAGCAGCTTGCCCAGCCCGCGCCGCTGCCGGCGCCGCGCCAGGACCGAACCCACGTTCAACAAGAAGGCCGTTTCGTTGAGGGCCCCGTGAATCAGACCGGTGCGGCGGGCCTCACCGCGCGTTCCGGCCCAGTCGGTCCAGCCGGTGGCAATGGTCGCCACCGCGCCCACAGTGCCCAGCGTCAGCGCCAGATCGGCGGCCCGCTCGGTGGCCTCGGATTTGGGGCCGGGATAGAAATCCAGCATCCCGGCGATCATCCAGCCGCCCAGCGGCAGGTGAACGAGGATCGGGTGCAGGGGGTGGCCCAGCGGCGTGCCGTGCAGAACGGCCACCACACCGTCTGGCAGGTTCTGCTCCAGGTCCTGCAGCAGCTGCTGCAGGGTCTCGGCGAGGTCCTCGACGGCGTCGTGGTTGACCAGGGCGTCCTCGACCACAGAGCTGGGCTTGGCGCGGTCGGCCTGTGGAGCAGCGAAAAGGCTCATGCCCCGACGATACGGGCGCGGTCCCCGGCGGCGTGCCGACCCTGGCTTAAGGCAGATTCATGCAGGTGTCGGGTTCATGCCGGTGTCTGGGCAGGAATCATGCACGCCGCAAAAGCCACCCCGTACTCTGCCCGGTCCAGCCCGCGGCCAATAAAGACGAGTTCGCTGTGACCGTCGCCCACGTCCCAGGCGTCGGCGGTGAACAGATCCCGGACCGCCTGGAACAGAATGCGCTGCGGATAGCCGTACAGGTCCAGGAATCCCTTGGCCCGCAGCACCTCGGCGGGCCGTGCCAGAATGAAGTCGGTCATGAAGCGCTGCCACAGGTAGGGGTCCAGGGGCCGGTCTGCCCGCAAAGTAAAGCTGTTCAGGCCCGGCGTGTGGGTGTGCCCGGCGGGGTCCTGATCGTCCACCGTGCGGGGGTCAAAGTCGTCGCGGGCAAGCAGAGCGCCGGCATCCACCTGACCGCGCTCCACCCGCACCACGCGGGCCAGCGGGTTGACGCCGCGCAGCACGCCCTCGGCCTCGTCCAGCCGGTCGGGGGACGCCAGATCGGTCTTGTTCAGGACCACCGTGTTTGCGTAGGCGAGTTGCCGGGCGGCTTCGGGATGTTCGCGCAGGGTCCGCAGCACATGCCGCGCGTCCACCACCGCGAGCAGGGTGGTGACCCGGAAGGCGGCGCGCACGCTGCGCTCCAGCAGGGTGGTCAGCACCGGCGTCGGGTCGGCCACGCCCGAGAGTTCCACGATCACTGCGTCGGGCCGGTGCTCGCGCAGCGAGATGTCCACCAGCGCCCGCAGCAGGTCGTCCCGGCCAGTACAGCACAGGCAGCCGGCGGTCAGCTCGGTCACGTCGTCCTGCAGGCGCTCGATCAGGCTTCCGTCCACGCCCGTCGCCCCGAACTCGTTGACGATCACGCCCAGACGGTGGGGCAGGCTGCGGATCAGGTGGTTGACCAGCGTGGTCTTGCCCGCGCCCAGAAAGCCCCCGATGACCAGAATGGGAATGCGCGAATCGGCGGCGGACGGGGAAGTCATGGGGGCAGAATAGGGGGTCGGGCAGGTCCAGGACCGTGAAGCGCTGCCCGGTGGAGGGGTCGCCGGCCCAGCGAATGGAACTCCGGACACCCCAGGGCCGTACCGGAATCCGTGAAAAGCTTCCCCGTCCTCCTGACCAGCGCGTTCCTGGCCCTGTGGGCCGTTCCGGCCGCGGCCCAGTCCACCCGGACCGTGTTCATCAACGGCGTGGCCCTGCAGGCAACCGCCACCCAGCGGAATGGCGAAACGTACTACCAGTTCAGGGCCAGCGACCTGCAACGCATCGGGGCCCTCACCGCCGGGGGCGTGTCGCCCAAAGTGGACGCCATCCGGGGATGCGTGGGCGATACGCTGTTCAACGGGGTGTACAGCGTGCAGCTGCTGCGGGCCGGCCCCGAGGACACCCGCTTCGGCGTGCAGCTCAAGCTGACGAACGCCTCCTCCCAGACGCTGCAGAACTTCATGACCTTCTCGCCCTCGGAGGTCTACGCCGCGACCGCCACGGCCGCCACTCCGCTGCCCAACTTCCAGGACCGCTGGATAGACGCCCTGCTGCCCGGCACCGCCATCACCCTGCGCACCCAGACAGACGACCGGGGAGCGGCCACCCGCTGGACCCGGCTGCTGATCCGGCCGGATGCCGACGCAATCAGGGAACTGCAGAAGGCCAAGTTGTCCCTGGCCCGGGTCTACAACATGGAATTTGACCTGACCTGCCAGAAATGACGTCCGGCGCATGCGGCATGTTCCCGGCCCTCACAGCCCCCCCCGGGGATTGACATCCACCCGCACCCGGGCCTTCCACGTCCGGCTGTCGAGCACCTGAAGCAGCTCGGCGAGCCGGGCGTCGTTGCGGGCGCGCAGAAACAGGTGGTACGGGTAGACGCCGCGCACGCGGGCCACCGGGCTGGGCGCGGGCCCCAGCACCTCCTGGGCAGTGGCTCCCGCGCCGTGCAGGGCGTCGGCGAGGTCCTGGGCGGCGGCCTGGGCGCGGCCCGCCTCGCGCGCCGTGACCTCGACCTGGGCCAGCCGGGCGTGCGGTGGGTAGCCCAGAGCCTTGCGGGCACGTTCCTCGGCCAGCGGATAGGCCAGCGTATCGCGCCCACCCACCAGCACGGTCAGCGCGGGGTGGTCGGCCTGGAAGGTCTGGACCACCAGCATCGGAGCGCGTTCGGGGTGCCATTCGGCCAGCTGGCGCAGCAGGCGATGGTAGCGCTCGGAGGCCCGGAAGTCCGACACATTGAGCCAGGTGTCGGCCAGCGTGATGCCGAGCAGCGCGAGGTTGGGCGGCGCCTCCTGTGAGAGCAGCAGCTGGGTCCCCACGACCACGCCCGCCTCCCCGGCGTACAGCGGGGACAGGTCGTCCTGGCGGTCGCGGTCCAGGCGGTAGACCGGCATGCCGGGCAGCAGCCGGGTGACCTCCTGCGCAATCCACTCGGTGCCGGGGCCGCGCGCCTTCCACATTCGCTCGCCGCAGTGGTCGCAGCGCTCGGGCAGGGCCTCGTGGTAGCCGCACTGGTGGCAGGTGAGGCGACGGGTTTCCTGGTGAAAGCGCAGGTGCACGTCGCAGTTGCGGCACTGTGGGGTGTGTTCGCAGCCCGGGCAGCGCATCAGGGCCGAGTACCCGCGCCGGGGAGCGAGCAGCGCCGCCTGCCGCCCGCGTTCCTGAACCTGCCGCAGCAGCCGCGCCAGGTCGTGGCTCAGGGGATAGCCCAGGTCCCCGGTGCCCAGGTGCGCGCCGCTCAGGGGCCCGAGTTCGGGCTGCTGCGGCGGATGGGCGTAGTCCACGACGTGAACGCGGGCGCGGGGGGGCGGCAGCACCGCGCCGGGGTGCGGCACGCTCTCGGCGGCGGGCGTGGTGCCCACGTAGGCCAGCGCCGCGCCGTGGGCGGCGGCCACCCGCGCGGCCACGTCCGGCACGAAGGCGCGTGACCCCGAGAGCAGCTTGTGGGCGTCGCTGCCCTCCTCCAGCACCACCACCAGGGCGAGGTCGGCCAGCGGGGCGGCCAGCGCGTGGGCGCTGCCGATCACCAGCCGCGCCGCGCCGCTGCGAATCAGCTCCCAGGTGTGTTCGCGCTGCACCTCGGACAGCTGGCCGCTGACCTGCACCGCGCGCGTGCCCACGTGGGCGGCCAGCCCCGAGAGACCCTCCCAGGCCCGGCGCAGCGTGGTGTGGTCGGGCGCGAGGACCAGCACCCCCCGGCCCTGCCCCAGCAGACGCGACAGCCGCGGCGCCAGCGTACGAAAGCGCGAGGCGGCCCGTCCCCCATGCAGGCGCCACACCGGGGACTCCGGCAGACGGTCCGGAAGGTCGCCGGGGCCGGCGGGCACTGGTACGGCCAGGGGCACGGCGGGCAGCGGGGCCGGAATCTGCACGGTTTCGGCCCAGCCGCGCGCCAGCAGCGTTCCCGCAGCGGTGGG
This sequence comes from Deinococcus aerophilus, assembly GCF_014647075.1. NCBI lineage: Bacteria > Thermotogati > Deinococcota > Deinococci > Deinococcales > Deinococcaceae > Deinococcus > Deinococcus aerophilus. Next base: position 168,317 of record NZ_BMOM01000005.1, read on the forward strand.
GGTCAGCGGGCAGCCCGCGGCACTTGCCCGGCTGGCCCAGGCATTCAGGGTGTCCTGCGGGCCACCCTCCGCGAGCCAGGTCCAGGCGGGAGGCGGGGGGGCGGCTTCGGGCAAGTATGCCGCCCCGCCCGCGTTCAGGACTGTGGTCACCACGCTCCCGCTCACGCCCGCCCCCCGCGACCACGCGCTCAGGGTGTCCTGCGGGCCGTGTTCGTCCAGCCATGCGTGGGCGTGGGCCTGTCGGGCGGTCAGTGGGTTGGGCGGCGGGGTCACAGCGCGCAGCATCGTTCGCGTGCGCGCAGCGGCGGGAACATCGGCCAGATCGCGTGCCCGCACCGCTGCTCGCGTGCGCGGCCGGACCGTAAACTCCTCCTCCAGCAACCCCTGTTCACGCACCGCGTCCAGCAGCGCCGGATGAAACGCGTCCGCCTCGGTCCACACGGTGGTAGGCACCCTGCGCGCAAAGGCAGTCAGGTCTGCTCCCTCGACCGCGCGGACGCGGTGGGTATGGTCCGCCGTCCAGCCCACACCCAGCAGGTCCCCCCAGATCAGCCCGGCCGGAATGCGGGCGTCCCGCGCCCAGGCACACACGCCCTCCACGGTAGCGGGGGCGACCCAGGGCGCCGCCGGGTCGTCCAGCACATGCACGGCCTCGCGCAGGCGGGAAGCTCCACGCGCTGTCGCCTCGCCCACCAGCAACCCCACGACCAGCTCTCCCCGCCACGGCACAAGCACCCGGCAGCCCACCGGCACTTCGCCCTGCCATCCGTGTACCGCGCTGAATTCCTGCGCAGGCACCGGCAAGGCCACCACCACCAGCCAGGGGGAGGGAGGGTTGGTGGTGGGCGCAGTCACATCCCGCAGGCTAGCGCGGCGCGGCGTGGGGCAAGGGTGAGCTGGGAGCCTGATGTCGAAGCCTGTCCTCCCTGGGTCCCCATATCTGTTCACGCGGCTCAGCAACCCTGAGGGGTCATATGGCGTAATAACAGCATGAAAACTGCCCGCTCCCGCACTGCTCGCCCCTCCCCCTCCGCGTCCACTTCAGGCCGCCTCGGCAAGCTGCTCGTCTATGCTCCCCTGGCCCTGGAACTCATCACCATGCTGCGCCGCAACCAGAATGCCCGGCGCGGCAAATATGTCAAGGCCCGCAAGCGGGACCGGGCGTTCGACTTCCTGCTGGGTCAGGCGCAGCGGCGGCTGGGAGGCCACCCCAGGGGCCGCCGCAGGTTCTGAACTGTTGAGGCTTCCGTGTCCGCGCGGCTGCATAACTCCGTCATGCCGAAAAATCCACGACCTTCCAGATGCATATCTTGACTCGCCCTGCATTCCACGCTATCTTTAAGAAATCAAAGGCGGCCTGCGGGTCGCTTTTTCCTTTGCCAGTCCTGGATGGAGGGTGAGTCGCGGGCAAGGTCCTCAGCGGAGGCAGTGGGACAGTCACCCCGTCCAGACCGGTGCGCTGGGGGCACGTCTGTCCCTCACCCGCCCCCGGCTTTTCTTCCGGCGTGCCGCCCCACGATGTGCGAGCATGCCGCCGTGAGCCTCGCGCCTGTTCCCTCCGCACCGGTGCTGGTCCCTGTTCCCCGCACGCTGGGCCTGGGACTGGTGCTGGTCGTGCTGATCGTGGCCTTCGAGTCCATGGCGGTCAGCACGGTGCTGCCCCGGGTGGCCGCCGACCTGAACGGGCTGGCGCTGTACGGCTGGGCCTCCAGCGCCTTTTTGCTGTCCAGCCTGTTCGGCGCGGTCCTCAGCGGGGTGCTGGGGGACCGCCGGGGGCTGGCGGTCTCGACCGTGCTGGCGCTGAGCGTGTTTGCAGCGGGGCTGCTGGTAGCCGGGCTGGCGCCGTCGATGACGGGATTCGTGCTGGGGCGACTGATCCAGGGACTGGGGGCCGGCGGGCTGGGGGCACTGCCCTGGGCGGTCATCAGCACCCGCTATCCGGAAGTGGCCCGGGCGCGGATGCTGGCCGCCGTGTCCAGCGCGTGGCTGCTGCCCGCCCTGGTCGGCCCGCTGATCGCCAGCGTCATCGCAGCCCAGTGGTCGTGGCGCGCGGTGTTCTGGGGCCTGATTCCGGTGCTGGTTCTGAGTGCGCCGCTGTGCATCCTGCCGCTGCGCCAGCGGCTGAACCGTCCCGCCACCGCTCAGGAACGCGACAGCCGCCGCATCCTATGGCCGGCCCTGGGCCTGTCTCTGGCCGCCGGCGCCGTGATCGAGGGCCTGCGCCGCCCCGACCTCCTCGCCTGGCCGCTGGTGCTGGCCGGGCTGGCGGGGGTGGCCTGGACCGCCCGCGCCCTGTTTCCGGCAGGGCTGTGGCGCCTGACCCGGGGCCTGCCCGCCGCCCTGGCGCTGCGGGGCTGGGCCGCCTTTGCCGTCATGGGCACCACCACCTTCCTGCCGCTGGCCCTGCACGAACTGCGCGGCCTGAGCCTTACGGGGGCCGGCGCGGTCCTGAGTCTCGGTGGGGTGACCTGGACGCTGGGATCCTGGGTGCAAGACCAGCTGGAACGGCGCTACGGCGAGGCGTCCCGACTGCTGCGGGCGCGCGGCGGCATGGTGGGTGTGGTGATCGGTGTGCTGCTCACCGCCCTGGGGGTGCTGGGTCCGCTGCCCCTGTGGGTCGTCGGGGTGGGCTGGGTGCTGAGCTGCCTGGGAATGGGCGTGGGCTACACCAGCAACAGCCTGCTCGCCCTGTCCAGCGCCCGGCCCGGCCAGACCGGTCAGCTGTCCGGCCAGCTCGCGAACATTGAGGTGTTGATGGTGGCGGTGGCCGCCGGGGTGGGCGGCGCATTGATCGCCCGCGTGCAGCCGCTGCAGACGGCCTTCACGCTGGCATTCGCGGTGACCGTGCTGGGGGCCCTGCTCACGTGGCTGGCGGGGACGCGCCTGCAGCAGCCCAGGAAGTAGAGCCTACCGAACGGGCATGGGCCACCGTATAGAGCAACGGGTCCGGTCCCTCCTCATGCCACAGGGCAAACCACGCGGCGTCGGCCCGCCGGATGAACCCGGCCCGCCCAATATATTGATGACCGGATCAAGATTGACGACATACAGACCAGGGACTACCTTGCGGCCATGACTCCTACCGTCACCGATGTGGCCGGGGCCGACCTCTTTCCCGAGGCCTTCCCTAAGGACCAGTTCCCGCAGGTGGTCTGGGAACCCGGCCGCCGGCCCACCACCTTGCCGGCACAGGCCTGGACCACCGAGACCACCCACCGCGACGGACAGCAGGGCGGGCTGCCCCTGACCGAGGCCGACGGACTGGCCATCTACGACCTGATGGCCCGGTTCACGGGGGCGTCCGGTGCGCTGCGTCAGGCCGAGTTCTTCGTGTACCGGTCCGCCGACCGCGCCATGCTGGAAGGAGCGCTGGAGCGTTGGCGGAGTGGGCATCCGGTCGAGCCGACCACCTGGATCCGGGCCACCCGCAAGGACGCCGAACTGGTGGCCGGGCTGGGGGTGCGCGAAACGGGCATGCTCGCCAGCGCCAGCGATTACCACACCTTCTACAAGTTCACGCCGGGGGGGCGTGCCCAGGCTGCCCGCACCTACCTGGACGCCGTGCGCGCGGTGCTCGACACCGGCCTGCGCCCCCGCCTGCATCTGGAAGACGCGACCCGCGCTCCCCGTGACTTCATCCTGCCGTTCGTGGCCGAGGTACAGGCGATCGCCGCCGCCTATCCGGCCGCGCAGGCACCCCGGTTCCGTGTGTGCGACACCATGGGCGTGGGCCTGCCCCTGGAGGGGGTAGCTTGGCCGCGCAGCGTGCCGGGCATGGTGCGGACGCTGCGCGAAGCAGGAATTGCCAGTGAGCTGCTGGAATTCCATCCCCACAACGACATCCACCTGGTGGTTGCCAACTGCCTCGCGGCGGTGGGGGCCGGCTGCGCGGCCATCAACGGCACGCTGCTGGGCAAGGGAGAACGTACCGGCAATGCCCCGCTGGAGGGCGTGCTGCTGCACCTGCTCGGGCTGGGGCTGATTGAGGCCGGAGCGCCGGACTTCACGGTCCTGAATGACCTCAACGACCTGTATGACCGGCTCGGCCAGGGGGTGCCAGCCAAGTACCCGCTGTACGGCAAGGACGCCCACCGCACCCGCGCCGGCATCCACGCCGACGGCCTGAACAAATTCTGGCCCATGTACGCACCCTTCAACGTGCCCGCCCTGCTGGGCCGTCCCCTGGAACTCAGCCTGACCCGGGACAGCGGACTGGCCGGGCTGATCTTCCTGATCAGGGCCCATACTGGCCGCGAGCTGAGCAAGGACCATCCGGGACTGCGCACCCTGCATGAGCGCCTGAACACTGCCTTTGATGCGGGCCGGCAGAGTGCGGTGGAATGGGAAGAAATTGCCGATCAGGTCCAGCATCTGAAGTGACCTGCCCGCAGAAGGTGGTAGCCTCGCGGCCATGAAAACGGAAACGTACCGCGTGAAGGTCGGTCAGAAGGTCAAACTCAGCGACTGGAACACCGACGACAACGCGGGCCTCAAGAAGCGTGAGGGCAAGAAGCGGGCCAAGGCCCTGCAGGACGAGCTGGCCCTGTGGCAGGAGCGCCTGTACGCCGAGAGCGGGCAGGCGCTTCTGGTCGTCTTGCAGGCCCGCGACGCTGGCGGCAAGGACGGCACGGTCAAGCACGTGTTCGATGCCTTCAACCCCAACGGCATTCAGGTCGCCAACTTCAAGGTACCCACCGAGGATGAACAGGCGCACGACTTTCTGTGGCGCGTTCACGCCAAGACCCCCCGCAAAGGCATGATCGCCGTCTTCAACCGCAGCCATTACGAGGACGTTCTGGTCACCCGCGTCCATGATCTGATTGACCGGCCGACAGCGCAGCGCCGCCTGGAACACATCCAGCGCTTCGAGGAACTGCTGACGGACTCTGGAACACGGGTTCTGAAATTCTACCTGCATGTCAGCAAGGATGAGCAGAAGGAGCGGCTGCAGGCCCGCTTGGACGACCCCGAGAAGCTCTGGAAATTCAGTGAGGCCGATCTGGCCGAGCGGGGACACTGGGAGGCCTACACCCGGGCCTTTCAGGACGCCTTGACCACAAGCACGGTCGCCGCTCCGTGGTATGTCATTCCCGCCGATCACAAGTGGTTCCGCAACCTGCTGATCAGCGAGATCCTTCTGGAGACGCTGAAGGACATGAATCCAGACTTCCCCGAGACCAACCTGAACCCCAAGAAAATCACCATCGAATAACACCCGTCCGAATACCGCAGAAACCCCTTCAGGCGCAGCTTTTTCAGGCTGCGCCCCGTGTGTTGGGGCCACCGTGAAGGGGCATTGGCCGGTCCCCGCAGGGCAGGGGCAGGCATAGAGAAAGCCCCCCTTGTGGGAGGGGGGCTGGGGGTGGAGCATTAATGGAG